>JBCBHC010000023.1:0-8650 GCA_038526075.1 Bacteroidota bacterium
CAGCAAATTTAGAGAATTTTTGTAGGCTTGCCTGACCTACGGTTACCTTTCTGTCAAATGCGGTGGCCTTAGCAGTCTCTACAGCTGATATATAAGGAAAACGCAAGCAGCTAGTCCCCACTAAAAACGCGCAAAAAGCACCAAGATGGCTCCTACTACAGAGACAACAAATTCAGCTCAGTGGCAACAGCTGCTAGCACGCAATAAGAAGGACGCGCTACTGGCTGCCTGGCAGGATGCGCCCATCATAGAGATGGCGGAGTTCCTTGCGCAGCAGTCTGACGAGGAGCTGCTCGATTTATTCACCTCCCTTCCTTTACCACTGCAAGGGGCAGTGTTTGCTGGGTTCGAGGCAGAGCAGCAGCTAACGCTGTATCGGTTGCTCGACAGAAGAAACTTCGCGTACCTCTTTGTGCATATCCCCTCACACCAACGAGCAGAATTCTACCAGCAGCTTGGCGATAGAGAGCAAGTGCGCCTACTCCCCTACTTGACTAAGAAGGTGCGGGAAGATGTCATCACACTCAGCGCTTACCCTCCCGAAACAGCAGGCGGGATCATGAGTACGGACTTTGCCACCGTCATAGGTGATATGACGGTGGGGGAAGCAATCCAGAAGCTCAGGGAAGACTCCCCTTCCAAAAAAATGATGTACTACGTCTACGTGGTAGACAAAAACATGCAGATGATTGGGTTTGTGTCATTGAAAGACTTAATCATGGCACTCCCTGAGGCGAGAGTGGCGAGTGTACTGCGCGAGAACTTTGTTCATGCCGAAGTAAGTGATGACCGAGAGTCAGTAGTACAAAAGATCGAGAAGTATGACCTAGTGGCCGTGCCTATTCTTAATGAAGAAAGCCAGCTAGTAGGTATTGTGCGTTATGACGATGCCATGGATGTGATTAGGGCCGAGGAGACCGAGGACATGGAGCGCTTCATGGGGATCGTCTCTAACGAAGCCGCCGCCGACTACTTAAAGGCCTCTAGCTTCCAGCACTTCAAGAAGCGGGTACTCTGGATTGTAGGGCTCTTCATCGCCAGCTTCTTGTCAGAAACTATCATTCACCAGCACGAAGCACTGCTAGCGAAGATGACAGTGCTGGCATTGTACCTCCCCATGATTGCAGGCGCAGGGGGGAATGCCGGTAGCCAAGCGGCCACTGTAGTCATCCGGGCCGTATCCTTGGGACAAGTCACACTGCAGCATTGGCTCAGCATCATATTCAAAGAAGCACAGATCGCACTCTTATTGGCCTTGTGCCTCTTCTTCATTGCCTTCCTCAAGGTAGTGATACTCTCCAGCCACGCCACACTAGAGCACCATAGCGTCTATGGCCTAGCCTTCACCATTTCCCTAGCATTGAGCCTACAAGTAATCACCTCCACTATCGTAGGAGCCGCCTTGCCACTAATTGCCAAGTACTTCAACGGAGACCCCGCTGTAGCGGCCAGCCCTGCCATTACCACACTCGTAGACATTACAGGCATGTCCATCTACTTCACCACAGCTATTCTAATGCTGGCCTAGTGCTTATCAGCTGGCGGCTACGTTCCCAGTGGGAAGACCTTTAGGCGATCATCACTGGCTTCCTAATAGCGCCAAGCACCACCGTATACCACCAACCATTCCTACCAACGCAATAGCCAATATTACGACAAGCCCCCGCACAATTTTGTCAGAAGTAGATAGCTTCGCTTCAAAGGGCATCGAGTGGGGCTGTAAGAACATCACATAGGGGATCTTGAGATAATAGTACAGAGCAGGAAGCGTACTCAATAGGCTGGCAGCCAACAGACTACCTAGGACCAAACCCTGGCCGCGCATCGCTCCCTCCCATAGCATCTGCAAGATGAGGAATTTGCCTACAAAGCCTGCAGTAGGAGGCAGCCCAACGAGGGAGACCATGGCGACCGTCAATGAGACCCCAAATACAGGGAAGCGTCTCCCCAGACCCGCATATCCCAATATTTGTTTTTGTCCTGTTAGCTGTGAAAGGATTTGTATTCCCATGAGTGCGGCAAAGCTCCCCATACCGTAAGCTAGGCCGTAGTACAACACACCTGCGTGATCTTTCGGCAGTGCGACCACGCCCGCAACCAAGATCCCCCCCTGCGCCACAGACGCATAAGCCATCATCCGGCATACATCTTTTTGCAGCAGCGCGCCCACATTACCGATAGCGATGGTCATCAAAGCGAGCAAAGCCAGGAAATGCTGCACGTGCGCAGTTCCGTCACCGTAGGCAAGCAGAGGGATTTGTGCGCAGAGGCGCATCAGGAAAGCTATACCCGCTAGCTTGGGCACCGTGGCCAAGTACGCCAACGCCCAGGGAGGCACTACAGTGTAGGCATCTGGCACCCAAAAGTGGAAAGGGAATAGGGCGCTGACGAACAGTACCCCGCTCAGCAAAACCAACACACCCGCATAGCCCCACAACGGCGAAGCCGCCTGGTGGGTCGCCACAGAGCTCCATGCCGATACGTTCAGGTCGTGGCCAAAGCCGTATAAAAAGGATAGCCCCCAGAGCATAATGGCCAGGACTATGGTGCTGTGGAGTAGGTATTGGAGGCTAGCCACTGCTCGCGCAGCGGTGTCGGGCCCGTATATGAGTAGGGCAACCGCGAGCGAAAGTAGCCCGAGGCTTAGGTATACCACCAGCCAATGCGCCGCCATCGCCAAGAGGTTGGCGCCGAGCAGCACGCTCAGGACAAATGCCCAACGCACTAATACGATAGGGCGTTCCTGCAAGCGCATCATGAATAGCGTCAGTCCCGTAGCGCTGGTAAAGAAGGAGCGAAAGAAAGTGACTAGGGGCGTCCATACCAGTAACCCGTTGAACAGCGCGCGCGTCTTCGTCCCAGCGTCAGGCGTACCCCACAGTGTACTGAGTAATGCCGCGAATAGTCCCAAGGGTACCAAAATGCCTATCCACCAGCGGCTGCTATTGGGAGGTAATGCCGCACCTATGATGACGGCAACGATGAGTGCCACGACGATGAGCTCGGGCAGGATCCATGGCACGCTCGAGAGGTTGTTGACTGCATGGTAGAGTACCGTAATGCTGGCCATCGTATGATTCGTTGCTTTAGTGGCTGGGAAGATTACGCATGAGCGACAACATACTGCCATATCCAGCGCATGGATGTTGCCCCTGTGGCGCTATTGCGCTTCGGCGCTCCTTGCCTAGACCAAGCCCTCTTACTTTCTGAACTGCTATCCAGCCAGGCTGCTAAAGGTCACTGCCCTGTGATGCTCTGTAATCAAGACTTCTTTCATGAATTCATAACTCGCTTAAGCGCGCTAGAGGGCCATAGACGTGTACACTTCGAACGCACCGTTTAATTCACCGAAGGCATTAAAAAGTAAGAGCCAGGAAATGTATGCCTCCTGACTCTTTTGCGACCTGCTTAAGTCCCCCTTTGTTTACCTGGTATAGGTCTCTACCAATTTTTTGACTTTTTCTATGCCATCCCTGAAAGGTCCTTCGTGCTCTTCACGTAGCTTGACCACCTGTCTATTCAGCGCCTTGTAAAACCTTTTTTTGTCTTCTTCGCTGATAAGGGTACCTAACACAGCCCCGACAACAATACCAGCTGCAAATGATACAATTTCTGATTTCATGATTAAGTAAATTTTAGTGAATTAAGATGTGTTCTAGTCTCGTCAGCTGAATATACGAAGTTCTCGCTTCAGGTGCTATCGTAAGGTTTAACTTTTTGCACGCTCAGTAGTCTTCGGGTGAAAAATCTTTCGAGACAATGCGCTACCTGTCTGTGCAGTAATTCATTCATTGCCTTAATCGGCGCATCCTCTGTTGTACCGCTTTGGCTGATGCAGGCATCTGTAGCCGATCGTATACATGGCGCAGACACTCCAGTAATAGCAAGCTGTAGGGCTGCAGTGCCGAGGCCTTTTTCAAACACCTCTTTGCCTGGTTAAGATGCTCCTTATACACACTTAGGTGCACACGCCCTACTTGCTGAAAAGCTTCTGGAGGCATCTCATTAATACGTTGTGCACTTTCTGCAGCTTGCTGGTAGTGCATCAGCCCTTGCTGCTGCCAGAGCGCCGCTTCCCGGGGGGCTAGCTTACTCGCTTTCTGATAATACTCCAGGGCTTTCAAATACTCCCCCTGCTGCTCACATACATAACCCAGGTAGTAAGGGTAAATCGCCTTTCGAGGAGCCTCTACTATCTGCTGCTGCAGTGCTGACATCCAGTCAGCCATGCTACCCAAAGCTTTGTGCTGTTCCACCTGTTCTTGTAGTAGTCCGTGGTCCCAAGGATATTGTGTCAGGGCCTGCGCTAGTATCGCCCGCGCCTGAACCGGATTATGATGCTGTGTAAAGGCTATGCACGCCATACCACGATACACGGCTGGATCTTTAGCGCCTAGGGCGAGGTATTGCTCGTAATTACTCCAGGCCAAGTCATAGTCCGCATTCTGGTGCGCAGCAACACCTATGTACAAGTATGCACGTGGATCCTGCGGCCTAATGTCTCGGGCAATGGCCAGTTGCGTAATGGCGTCTTCAAAGGCTTCCCGCCTGTAGGATCGCCTTCCCCAATCTAGGTAGTACGCCCACAGCCCATACAGATTGGCCTTAGCAAAGCTGTGATATTGCGTGTATCGGGAAGTCAATGCCAGCACCTTTCTATACGCAGCCAATGTATGCTTCAGGCAGTTAGCAGCTTGCTCCGTAGTGATCTGCTCACGCAGTAACTTTTCATAGATCACGCCACGGTAGTACCAGGTACAGGGTAAGTTTTGTAACGAAGGCTCTTGTGTTGCTTGGTCAATCAATGCTTGCGCTTGAGGAGCATCTCCCTGCTCCAACGCAGTGATGGCTTGCGTAATGCTACGAGGACGCGCACCGAGCACGGTGGGGTGCAGCAGGATAAAAAGCATTAGAAAGGCGCGCGCAGCGTGCATAGTCACGTTATTGAGATAGGTAGCGTTGAAAGACATCGCTAAATAACTACAGGGTATACTAACAAGCAATCTCGTAGGGAAAAATAATCCCTATTGTAGTAACTATTCGGTTGCTCGGTTATGGCCACTCCTCCTGGGTATATGCTATGCTTGACTTCGAGGTAGTCTTTGGGAAACAGTGGGGCAGCCTGGTAGCCTTCCTCGATGATCTGTATTTGCCATAGCGAAGTGTGCATCTCAAAGCCATTGGCTAAACACGTTGTAACTTCGCTTGGCTTCACTACATTGCTATAACCATACTGGCCATTTGTATTGGAGGTTAAGTGATAGCGCTTCCCCACATTTTCGTGCGCTTCCAGAACGCATGCTTAGCATCGAGCTTAACATTCCCAGCCCCACCGAACTCCCTTAATAGCGCTTCCTGTGCAAGACATTCAAAAACCAATCGCTGCCGAAATGGCTGCATTAGCATGTAGCGTGCAAGCCTGGCTACAAAGCGACGTACATTTATTAGAAGCATCTATACAGCACTGCTTCAAAGTGCCCGGCAAGCAGATGCGTCCTATGAGTGTATTTCTAGTAGCAGGTGCATGTGGAGGCATTACTGAGGCGACCCACCGGGGTGCTATGCTGGTCACACTCTTACACCAAGCGGCACTGGTCCATGACGACGTGGTAGACGGGGCCTCCCGTAGAAGGGGACAGCCTACCATTAACACTGCCTGGAGCAACAAGGTAGCAGTGCTATTGGGTGACTATCTTTTGGTAAAGAGCTTACGCCTGGCTATCCAACACAGCGATCATTACTTTTTAGAATTCATGACAGAGACTGCTCAGATCATGAGCGAGGGAGAACTGCTTCAGCTAGGACATGCCCAGCGCGTAGATTTCTCAGAAGAAACTTATTTGGACATCATTTACAAGAAAACGGCCCATTTGTGGGGAGCATGCTTTGCCATAGGCGTCGTGGCTACGAAGAGGTCCTGTGCACAAGTCAATATAATGCGCCAAGCGGGCGAATACACGGGTATGGCTTTCCAAATCCAGGATGACATACTCGATTACGGTCCTCACGATACAGGTAAGCAGATAGGGATAGATTTGCGTGAAGGGAAGCGCACCCTGCCACTCATCTACGCACTACAACACGCTACGGCACCAGTGCGTACACAAATGAGCCGCATTATTCAAGCCCCCCAGAAAGCTGCTCGGCAGCAGCAGATGATGCTAGACTTCGTACGAACATCTGGCGGTATTGAATATGCCCAGCGTGCAGCAAGTAGATATCGTCAAAAAGCATTGGCTATACTCTCGGAGCTGCCTAATACGCCATACAAAGAAGCGCTTCTGGCTCTTGTGGCCTATGCTGCTGACCGAGAGGTATAGGAGCTTGACTAGGGCGCTCCTCGCCATAAGATCGATAGTGTAGCACGCAAGCTTCGAGGAATGTACGTGTAGGAAGTACTGGGTCCAGTGCCTATCGCCCTAATTGCCAGGCGACGCCTCACGCTACTTAACCACTTTGAACTTCTCTCCGCCGTGCATTGCTTGATAGTTCTTTCCTAATCCTTCTTCCATGGCAGAATCCACGAGTAAAGGCATTAGTGCATATTGTTCGTACTAGCCACCAAGCCTCCGTAGCGTACTGATACGTGCAGGCGCAGACTACGCGCAGCGGAAGTCTATACTATGACATTGCTACACTTCCATCATATCCACATTACGCTGTATGAATTGTGTCAAAGCAGGCCCTTGTAGCATATGCTGCGACAGCAATGCTAGTCCATAAGCTTGCTGCGCTAGCTTATGCTGCTTCGCTTCGTCCTTGGCACGCAATATCTTGGCAGAGAGTGGATGGTTCGCATTAATCGTAGCTTGTAGCGGCAATGCAGAGAGCTTATCTGCCGAGCTGGGCGCCATACTCTGCATACGCTTCAAAAACTCGGGGACCGTTACTAACACAGGTAACTCGTCTGCTGACATGGCAGTGACGCTCCAGGTGACCTTACTACCTTCTACTGCCTTTTCATAAAGCGCCTGCAGCTGCTTTTGCTTTTCATCATTGAGAAGGCTTTCCGTCTTCGTTTCTTTGGCGATCAGTTGCCCCACAGACTCCACATCAATGCCTTTCAAGCGTACCTTGTCCAGCTTTTGCTCAAGTAGTCCTACAAAGTGCTTGTCAATGGGCTGATCCAGCACTACAACGTCATAGCCCTGTTTCTTGCAGGGTTGTAGGTATAGATCTTGCTTTTCAGGATCTGTAGCGTACAGTATAATTAAGGTGTTCTCTTTGTCTGTTTGCGTAGACCTTACCTTCTCTTGATATTCTGGTAGGGTAAAGTACTCATGCGCTGTATTCTTGAGTAGCGCAAATTCTTTGGCCTTGTCATAGAACTTATCCTCAGTAATCATACCGTATTTCACAAATAGGGCCATGTTTTGCCATTGTGCCTCGTATGCCTTCCTATCTTCTTTAAATAACTCTTCCAGCTTCTCGCCTACTTTTTTGGTAATGTAGGTGTTGATCTTCTTGACGTTGCTATCTGCCTGCAAGGCACTCCTGGAGACATTGAGCGGGATATCAGGCGAGTCTATAATCCCATGTAAGAGCATAAGAAATTCGGGCACAACGTCCTTTACTTCATCCGTAATGAATACTTGCTTGGAGTAAAGCTGAATTTGGGGGCGCCGTTGTTCAAACTGGCTCATCTCTTTGGGGAAGTAAAGTACGCCCGTCATACTGAACGGATAGTCTACATTCAGGTGAATCCAGAAGAGTGGATCAGGAGCATATGGGTAAAGAGCTTTGTAGAATGCCAGGTAGTCTTCGTCCTTCAGATCACTAGGAGCTTGTGTCCAGATAGGCTTTGTGTCATTGATGACTTTATCCTCGAACTCAACCGCTACGGGTAGGAATCTGCAATACTTTTCTAGCAGGTGCTTAATGCGGTTGGGCTGCAAGAACTCTGTGGCATCCTCGGTGAGGTGAAGTATTACCTCGGTGCCGACCTCTTTTTTCACCGCTTTATGAATCTCAAACTCGGTGCTCCCATCACAAATCCAATGAGCTGCCTCAGTATCAGCCTGGTACGACTTGGTAATGATCTCCACCTTACTTGCAACCATGAAGGAGGCGTAAAACCCTAGTCCGAAGAAGCCAATGAGTTGCTGGGATTGCTCATGGTCCTTATACTTCTCTACAAACTCTGTAGCGCCAGAGAAAGCAACTTGGTTGATGTATTTCTTGATTTCGTCTGCTGTCATACCAATGCCCTGGTCTTTAACCGTGATGGTCTTGCGCTGCTCGTTGATGCTTACCGTGATTTTGCATTGGCCTAGTTCTCCATCATAGTCCCCTATGGCAGCAAGCTGCTTTAGCTTTTGGGTAGCATCTACCGCATTAGATACCAGCTCTCTGAGAAATACTTCATTGTCAGAATACAAGAACTTTTTGATGATGGGAAAAATATTCTCTGTGTTTACGGCAATGTTTCCTTTTTCATTCATAGTATTTGGTGTTTATAAGTAATTTTTTGATGTGATTATTATGCTGTCCAGCTGTTTCATTATTCCAGTGTACAATGGTCAAATGCTATACATTAACCTCCTAATAACTTCTCTCCTGCGTTATAAATTTCCCGCTCCAGTCCTAAATGACTGAACTCCTTTTGGAAAAGCATAGAGGAGTTGCGTGGTGGCAAGTAGAGACGGTAAAA
>JBCBHC010000024.1:0-8077 GCA_038526075.1 Bacteroidota bacterium
GACCGCTAGCGGACTCATGGCGGCTACTTGCATGGCGACGTCTTGGCCGGCCTCTGTGAAAGATACCCCTTTGGAGCCTTCTAGGCCCACAAGTACGCCTAACTTATCGCCAGTGTGTATATAGGGTACTACTGTTTCGCTATGCAGTGCTTTATATGCGCTGATAGTAGTTTTTTCGCCTATTTTACCAACCAGAGCTGTAATTTTGTCTTGCACTGGAGCGCCGTCTATAGTCAGCTGTAATAGCGCATCTATGTCTGACGGCTGGCTGCCGCAGGCGGCATCTGCTATTTGCTGACCTAGCGTCTGGAAGGCTTCGGTTTTGGCGACAAAGTCTGTCTCGCAGCTCAAGGCAACAATGACCCCCTGGGTGTCATTCGTGTTGGTGTGAACAAATATGGCTCCTTCTGAGGTGGTGTTGCCCGCCCGGGCGGCGGATACTTTTTGCCCTTTTTTGCGCAAGTAATCAATGGCTTTTTCAAAGTCCCCATTCGCTTCGATCAGGGCTTTCTTACAGTCCATCATGCCTGCTCCAGTCAGGTCTCTTAGTTTTTTTACGTCTTGGGCAGTAATCATTGCTATTGAATAGTTTGTGGGGTTGTACAAATAAGCCTTTGTGACGCATCTTCGTCATGAATCTTTCCTATGTAAACAGGAAGAGCATCTGCTTCTCGCAGAGAAGAGTAGGACTGGCCGGGAGCCAGAGCAGTAAGCAACGGAGTAGTTACGATTTTTTTGCTATGCGTCGTCTGTAATCTTGACGGCTTCGGCTATCTTCTTCGTGTCCCTAGCCTTTGCCTTTGTACCCGTCCTAGTTTTTGCTTCAGTCGTACCTTCTTTCTTTATAGCCTTTGTATTTGTTCCAGCTTTCGTTTTTGCCGCTCCCTCTTTTTTTGCATCCTTGGGGCCTAGCGAAGCTGCTGCCTTTGCATTAGACTCAACTTTGGCGTTGACTGTCTTCTCTTTTTTAGTGGCGTCAGCGCTCGGTGGAGCTAGTGTCTCTGTATCCGTTCCCGGCTTTGTTTTTGGCTTCCTCTCTTTTGTAGCCTCCTTGGGGTTTGGTGGTGCTATTGCCTCTGCACTAGCCCCAGCTTTTGCTTTAGCTTTTCCCTCTTTTTTAGGCGCCTTTGTATCCGCCTCTTTCTTTATTTCGTTCGTCTCCTTTTTCTTGGTATCCTTGGGTCCCGACGGAACTATTGCTTTTGTGCTAGTCTTAGCCTTTGCTTTAGTCTCTCCCTCCTTTTTGGGAGCCTTTGAATCTTTTGTCTCTATATCTGTACCAATCTTTGCCTTGGCTATCTCTTTCTTTTTAGTAGCCTCAGGACTTGGAAGAGTCGCCTTCTTTTCTTTAGTAACCTTGGAGATTGATGGAGCTATTTCTTTCGTATCAGTCTTTGTTACTTTGTCAGTGGTCGTGGCTTTAGGATCGATAACCGCTTGGCTGGTCTCAGACTTGGCAACTACTTTACCATCAGCCCTAGCGGCTGCCTGTTGGGCTTGGCTAGGGGTAGCCTTTGGCATAGGAATTTCTGTAGTGGGCGCATTGGCCGCTGGCCTCTTTACAGTATCTCGTTTGCTTGCGCTAGGTTTAGCCAGGGCTACCTTATTAGGTATTTCCACTTTCGCATCGGTACCAGGCCTTTTGGCTTGTTTGTCTAGTTCTTCTGCGACGACTACTTTCTGCACATTGCGTTCTCTAGTGCTCTTCTTGTCTTCTGACCCTTGTGCCTTGGCCTCTGTTTCTCTGTCTTTTTTGCGTTCTTGTAATCCTTCTTCTATGGCGCTACCGAGGGTCTCGATGATGAGTGCGATGGATCGGGACGCATCATCGTTGCTGGGAATAGGATAGTCTACCAGCAGCGGGTTGACATTGGTATCGGCTAGAGCGAAGACTGGGATCCCCAGCTTCTGGGCTTCTTGTACGGCAATGTGTTCTTTCTTGATGTCTACCACAAGTAGTGCTGCAGGTATTCTGGTCACATCCCCGATGCCTTTGAGTAACCGCTCTAGCTTAGTTTTCTCCCGGGCAATCATGAGCTGCTCTTTCTTAGCCATGTTTCTGTAGGCGGTATCCTTCATGAGCTTTTCGAAGGAGGCCATCTTCTTGAGGAGCTTGCGAATAGTGGCGAAGTTGGTGAGCGTCCCTCCGAGCCATCGCTCTGTAACGTAGGGCATGGTTAGCCGCTTGGCTTCTTGCTCTATGGCATCTTTGGCTTGCTTCTTTGTAGCGACGAAAAGGATCTTTTTGCCAGCATAAGCTATGGACTTGAGCACTTGCGCGGCTTCCTTTAGATGAGCTAGGGTTTTGTTAAGATCGATGATGTGCACACCGTTCCGCTCCATGAAGATATAGGGGGCCATGTTAGGATGCCATTTTCTAGTCATATGCCCGAAGTGGACGCCGGCATCTAAGAGGTCTTTGTGTGTAAGGGTTGTCATGCGGTATGTGTCACTGTGAGGATTAACGTTTGCTGAACTGGAATCTTCTCCTAGCTTTTCTACGGCCATATTTTTTACGCTCCACCATTCTAGGATCTCTTGTCAGGTATCCTTCTTTTTTGAGTATAGGGCGATGGTCGGGGTTGAGCTTGCAGAGGGCGCGGGAGACGGCCAGCCGAATAGCTTCTGCCTGGCCTTTGAGTCCTCCCCCTTTTACGTTAATCTTGATGTTGTACTGGTTGGCTACTTCGGTAAGTTCCAGAGGCTGATGTATCAGCATACGTAGTACTTCAGAGGGGAAGTAATCTTCTATGGGTCTTTTGTTAACTACAATATTTCCTTGCCCATCGCTTAGATAAATACTGACTATAGCAGTCTTCCGCCGGCCTGTAGTATTAATGACATCCATGTGCTATTTTTTTAGTGTAATCTCTCTGGGGTTTTGGGCGGCGTGCTTGTGCGCTGGACCTGCATATACAAATAGATTGGTGAATAGCTTGCGTCCTAGCCTCCTTTTAGGGAGCATTCCTCTTACGGCATGCTCTATGATGCGTTCTGGGAATCGTTCGCGTAATCGGCGAGGGGTGGTCACTCTTTGTCCTCCTGGATATCCTGTGTGGGAGATATATTGTTTGCTATTCCACTTATCTCCAGTGAGGAGGACTTTTTCGGCGTTGACCACGATTACGTTGTCGCCGCAGTCTACATGCGGGGTAAAGCTGGGCTTGTACTTGCCGCGTATCATAGCAGCTATTTGGCTTGCCATGCGACCCAAGGACTGCGCAGTTGCATCCACTAGTATCCACTCCTTCTGAACGCTTTGCTTATTGGCCGAGCATGTTTTGTAGCTAATAGGATCCACCGTTGTGTTGGTTGAGTGCAGTTGAATTACGACAGATGTGCATCATTTGGAAATACAGGGGCACAAAAGTAGAAGCTTATTATATGAAATGCAATGCAACGTTCATTTGTTCGTCTATCTGGCCAGGGAATGTATGCAGGCGCGGAGTAGCCGTATATACAGTCTCTCTATCATCTGTGCGGAGCATATCCATACCACATTCTCATGAGGTACGTAATAGCACCCCATGCGCAAGCAAATGCCCTTCTATTGTGACATGCCCTTACCTCGAGGTAAGCACAGGAATGGATCTTCAAACATACTTGTGGCTTACATAAAAGTTAGGTAGTATTGTGCTCCGCGTCATACACCCTTACTAGCTATGAAAAGAACATATCAACCCTCGAACACTAAGCGTAGAAATAAACATGGATTCAGAGAGCGAATGGCTTCTGCTAGTGGGAGATCTGTATTGGCTAGGAGAAGGGCCAAAGGGCGCGCCAAGCTTTCTGTCTCTGACGAGCCCCGCCACAAACGCTAGTACCTCAGGGTACAGCATGCGCAACCGAGTACAAAAGTTCCTCACCGTAACGACCTTTTCGTAGTTCCCCCATTACGTAAAACACTCGGTTTGGTAGCTACAAGACGTTCCTTTTTCAAGCAGCATGAGCGCCTGAAGCGTAAAAAGCTGATTAGAATGCTTTTCAGTCAAGGAGCTGCCTGTCACTTCCCTCCTATCCGAGTTGTTTACTTGCGCAGTCCCGTTCTGCTTACTAATCATCAGTTTCTATTCTCCGCACCGAGAAAACGTGTGAAGCGTGCGGTAGATAGAAATACACTCAAGCGGAGGATGCGTGAAGCATATCGCTTACATAAAGGCTGCTTGTCTACCAACACAGCATGTCACCTCCTCGTAGGCTATATTTACACAGGTCCTGCGTTACCAAGCAGTTTTGCAGCCATTGAAAAAGGCGTTATAGCTGCGCTCCGTCATCTCAATAAAGCCGCTCAACAACCCTCTTTCCATCATGAAGCGCTCTCCCCGTAGGTGGCAGCACACGGCTCTCTGGACATTGTTATTAGTCAGCCTATTGGCTGCCAGCCCGTTACAGGACTTCCATTTCAAGTTGAGCCAGCAGCTAGAAATCTTTGCCAGCGTACTCACAGAGATTGATCGCTATATATATGCATCAGACATAGCCAAGGCTGTCAAAACAGGGATCCATGCTATGATACAATCGCTGGACCCTTACGCACAATTTGTTACCGAGGATGATACTGACGGCCTACAAGACTTTGTTGCTGGCGAGCATAGCGGTATAGGTGCGGTCATTGACATTAGGCAAGAGAAGCCCACGGTGATGGCGCTTTACAAGGACTGCCCCGCCCACAAGGGGGGGTTACGTGTGGGTGACATAATTACGCAGGTCAATGGCGAGGAGGTCATGGATCAGTCCATCGCATACATCCGCCGCTTGTTTGAGGGGATGCCTGATACACGGATACAGTTAACGGTTGTGAGGCCGCTGTCAAGTACTCCGCTGACGCTGACATTAACTCGTGAGAAGCTTCGTCTCAAAAGCGTACCCTACTTCAGTACGCTTCAGGAAGGCATCGGCTACATTCGCTTAGCCCGATTTATGTCTTACGCTGCCGACGAGGTGAGGGCCGCACTCGACTCATTACAAGCAGAAGGAGCCTGGGCGCTCATCTTAGATCTGCGGGGGAATCCCGGAGGTATTTTGGAGGAAGCAGTAAGCGTGGCCAATCTCTTTATAGAGCAAGGTCAGCCGATAGTGACTACTCAGGGTAAAGAAACATCTTTAGTCAGCGTATTCACTACAGAGCAGCCTGCGCATGACCCTGATATTCCCGTTGTTGCCTTGATAGACCAGCAGAGCGCTTCCTGCGCAGAAATAGTAGCTGGAGTGTTGCAAGACTATGACAGGGCGGTGCTCATGGGAAACAGTACCTTCGGCAAGGGCTTAGTGCAGGTTACTACGCCCTTATGCTACGACACACAGCTCACGCTTACCGCTGCTAAATACTACATCCCCAGCGGTAGAGGCATCTACAAAGACCCGCAGCAGCAAGCAGTGACGTCTGCCCGCCAAGCATTTGCCACGCAGGCTGGAAGGCTGGTGTACGAGGGGGATGGCATCACGCCGGATATCGAGCAGGACAAGCTTAGCTTAGCGCCTATCTCCCACAGTTTGGTAAGCAGTGACCTTATATTTGACTACGCTACGTTATTCCAAGCCCAGTACAAGCGGATTGCTCCGCCCAAGAACTTTGCGCTTTCAGATGCACAGTACGGTGAATTTATGGATTGGCTCCAGGACAAAGTATATCCATACAGCATCGAGCAGAACATAGCGCAGTTGCAGCAGCAGACCCACGTAGAGGCTTACGCAGCCGATGTGAGAGAGCAGATAGACGCGCTAAGGGCACGCCTGCAAAGTCACAGGCTGCAAGACCTACAGCACCACGCCTCAGAGATTAAGCTACTGCTACAAGAAGCCATTGTACAGCGATACTACCCTCAGGAAGGCATTATTGAAGTCATGCTTACCCATGATCAGAGCATTCGGCGGGCATGTGCGCTACTCAAAGATCCACTGCAATACCGGCGGATACTACAGGCTGATGCGGAGTGACATTGCTGTGCGCGCTTATAGTCTCCTAAACGGTAGATCCCTCTTAGTACGCCGCTCTACAATTCATGCCCAATCGACTTATTCATAGTACCAGCCCATACCTACGGCAGCATGCCCATCAGCCTGTAGACTGGTATCCATGGGGGGAAGCGGCATTGCAAAAAGCGCAGGAAGAAGACAAGCCCTTACTGGTCAGCATTGGGTATGCTGCCTGCCACTGGTGCCACGTCATGGCGCGCGAGTCTTTTGATGATGCGGAGATAGGGGCGCTCATGAATGCCCACTTTGTATGCGTGAAGATAGATCGTGAAGAACGGCCTGATGTAGACCAGGTATATGTAGCTGCGCTGCAGGCTATGGGCTTGCCGGTAGGCTGGCCGCTGCATGCTTTTCTATTGCCCGACCAAATGCCTTTCTACGGAGGGCTCTACTTCCCTCCCGCTACATGGAGGAAGTTACTGGTAGCGGTGGCAGAAGGGTTTCGTCAGCACCGTCCTCAGCTGAGCACTCTGGCGGCGCAGCTTACGCAGGCGTTACAAGAAGCACCAGATGGTCACATGCACGGTACTATCCCTGACGTATCTGAACGACCCACTGCGCAGCAGCTATTTGAGCAAATTTATCCGCAGCTAGACCTTGTGCATGGCGGCACACGAGGCACCCCTAAGTTCCCGATGCCTAGCGTAGGCGGCTTCCTGCTGCACTACTACCAGCTGACGCACGATGAAAGCGCCTTGGCGCAGCTAAACCGTACTCTGGAGCATATGGCCTGTGGAGGTATTTACGATCAGCTAGCGGGTGGATTTGCGCGCTACGCCACGGATGCAGCCTGGCAGATTCCTCACTTTGAGAAGATGCTTTGTGACAATGGACTGCTTCTTGGTCTCTACGCACAGGCACATGCTGTCAGCCCCCAGCCGCTCTATGAGCGGATCATTCGCGAGACCATTGCTTTTCTGGAGCATGCACTGCTGCACGCAAACGGAGGCTTCTTCAGCGCCCTTGATGCCGATAGCGAGGGGGTAGAAGGGAAATTCTACACGTGGACACAAGCCGAAGTCATGGCAGCCCTGGGGCCAGCAGCACCGGACGCTATGACGTACTTTCATGTGACTAGTACAGGCAACTGGCGGGCAGGGGTTAACATACTGCATACCAGCCCAGGCCAGTCGCTTATGCCCGTAGACCAAGCGAAGATTGATAGCGCCCGACAAGTCTTAAGAAGAGTGCGTGCGCAGCGCCAGCCACCTAATAGGAATGAGCAGATCATTACTTCTTGGAATGCGATGGCGATCCATGGACTAGTAGAAGCCTATCAAGCGGTGGGCGAAGCGCATTGGTTGCATCTAGCCCAGCAGAATGCCTACTTCATTGAGCAGCATCTCCTGCGAGAGCATCAGCTACGGCATAGCTGTAGTATGGGGCAACTGAGTGCGCTGGGCTATCTTGAGGACTATGCTTGGGTAGCTCGTGCGTTCATAAGCCTGTACCAGGCCACCTTTCAGGAACGCTGGCTACACACCGCGCAGGCGCTAACACAATACGCCATAGACTACTGCTACGATTCGAAGACTGGTTTGTTCTACACGGTTCCTATGCAGAACGCTCATCTCATTGCTCGCCTACACGACCTGTGGGATGGTGCTTTACCCAGTGCTAATGCAGTCATGGCACACAACCTGAGCACGTTAGGACTGCTTCTTGACAAGCCCACTTACGTGCATATGGCCCAACAGATGCTGCAATGTATTGCTGTACGTTTGTATGCACAGCCGTTACACATGACCCACTGGGCTACGCTGTGGCTACGGCAGCAGCATTCTATACCAGTAGTGGCCGTAGTAGGCACTGAAGCTGTGGTATATGCTAGGGCCCTTAAGCAGCACTTTCCCACAAAGATACTTTTAGCAGGTACTGAAACACGTAGCAATTTGCCATTACTTATACACAAGGAGCCTTTAGCAGGACAAACTACCATCTACGTATGCAGTCATGGGCAATGCTTGGCACCTGTAACTAGCGTGGCCGAGGCCATGAGGCAGATAGCAGAAGTTCAAGGGTAGCTATTCGGGTATTCCAGGAAGAGAAGGCCCTGGAATCAACGTTCTTGTCCAAGAATACTTTGGTTCTTCATCTGAAG
>JBCBHC010000025.1:0-7730 GCA_038526075.1 Bacteroidota bacterium
GCCATAAAGGTGAGCATCACCCTATACTGATTTTTGTACTTGTTGTCTTTTAAGAACTTTTTCGCTGTCCTGCGATCTTTGACAGCCTTAGACAAAAACTTCTTCGCCAAGGCTCTTCCCGCAAAGTATTCTTGGAATGTGAGGTGTAGAAAATAACGCTCCCCTTGCTCGGTCTTGCGTAAGAAGCCGCTGCCGCTCAATAACGCTTCCATGCGTTTGTTGCTATATGCACTTTCTTCTACTACACGCTTTACAATAGCTGAGCCAATCAGCAACTCCCCTTTTTCAAGGCCTGCCAAAGCAATATCTCCCAGCAACTCGTATAGCTGCTCTTGCTCTTCCTTCTTTGGTTCTATCGTTAGATGCTTCTTATTCATATATCTCCTCCACACGTGTTTGCACAGCTCACTGTAAAGCCCTGTCATCCCACCGCTGATTGCTTGTTCCATAGCTTCGTTACCTTCCGAGCCTTGCCATAAAGAACAGAGCATACGCAGATTTACTGGAATATGTGCAATGCCGTACACTGCAGGACGGGCTTTGAGGAACTTCAGCAGGCGCTCACCTTGCCTTGCATCTTTCTCCTTGAAGTACGTCTCTGTGTACTGCCCTACTTGCTCGTTACTAAAGCCAATGTTTTCGATCTCTGCGTCGGGCTTGATAGCCGTATGGTCCTGATCGGTGATTCCATAAGGACGCGAGACCCATAGCTTATAGGCCTTTGGAGCGCGGTCTTTTACTTGGCGCAGGATTTCTTCACTCGCACCACTCTTTTCATCCAGACCATCGAGAATGATCAGCACTTTTGAAGAGCGATTTTTCAGCTGCTCCTCGATGTATTGGGTTAAAAATTTATAATCTGCTTCGCCCATGCCAGGGAGGCATTCGTTGGCAATGGCAGTTTCAAGATTCTCTTGACGTCTGATGCCCTGACTATTGTAGCTTGTTTTTTTCAATGCCCTGACAGGTAGTACATACACTGCTTCAAATTTTTTTGGATACCACTGCCCTGTGGCCCACAAGTGTGCAATTTTACGGCAGATCGTCGTCTTGCCTATGCCGGCGCGGCCTATTAGAAAAGCCTTACGGACTTTTTTCTCTACCTCTTTATTGCCTTCTTGCACCTTGCGGTTCTCAAAAAGCTGCTCGAGCTTAACATCGGTCTTCACTCCATAGATGCTTTCGTAGGTCTCCAGCAAATGATCTCGAACTTTAGTGGCTTGCTTCTCTTTTTCTTCCCTTTCTTGCTTTTTCTCTTTGTCTCTCACTTTCTGGCGTGAAATCATCGCTAGCTGCACATACGATTTGTCAATAGGCCAACGCTCTTTTCCTTCGTCAATAAAAGCGGTTTCGATGTAGGCGTAGTGGTCTTTGTAGTATTGCTTGAGTTTTTCGGGGACTTCCTTTACGAACTTGGCTTTTGCTGATTTTGTATCTGCTTCTAATTGTTCCCTTTTTCTTTTGTCTTGCACTAACTCTGTTACCCCCTGGTCAATTCGGTCTATCTTTTCCGCTAAACCATACTCCGAAAAGACAGCGCGTACTTCAGTAGCCGTTACTTGCTGTAAAGAGTTAAGCTTGCCCAAGACTTTGGTCTGTACGGCATTCAGAGAACTTGCGAGCAGTTGATGGTATTTACCGCCTTGCTTCTCTAAGTCTCTTTGCAAGCTTTGGGTAGCTTTTCTTACTTCATCACGTACGGCTTTTTGCGTTTGAAGAGCTCCAGTGCCTACTTCCTGAATCACATGGTCAAACTTACCCCGCAACAGCTGCCTAGACTTTTCGAAACCTAGTGTTAATTCACCTTTGGCTACCTCCAGATAGTCTAGTACTATGTTGTGCTCCACTACTCTGCTTTCAGAGGTCTGTTCGTGTGAATCTTCCACTTGCTTTCTTAATGCCATAAATTGCTGTTCAAGGTCTTCCTTGGTGGCGACTGTTTTCATCATCTCGGTAATCTGAGTATCTACACGGCTGTGCACTTCCGTAAGATGAGTCTTTACTACAGTGAACAACGTATACTCGGTCTGAGAAGGAGCCGTTGCTCTTTTGTCAGTCTGGGCCGCCACATTGCTGTGGGGAGGTAGGGAATGTGTTTTGAACCACTTGTGGCAATTCTTTTTGAAGGCTAGAGAATAGGAGGACTGGCAGCTTGCGCTGCTGCCCAATGACTTGGTCCGTCTAATACCCTTGCCTTGCTGTTTTAGAAGTTTCCTAGGGGAAGCTGGCGACCTGTGGTTCTGCTTACTGCGCGTACTGACAGTAGGACGTAAAAGTCTACTCATGGACTGACTTGAGCCTCTGCTGACGGATTTAGTCTGGCTGTTACCGCGCTGCCTTGGGCTTTTGCTAGCGGATTTTGCGTCTTTGGCAGCATGCTTATTCTGAGTACTAGCAGTAGCGCGTGCTCGTGCGCGCGTCGATCTCATTGGGCTTTTGCTTGAGGACTTAACGAACCTATTGCCTTGTTGTCTTGGGCTCTTAATAGGCGCTTTGGACTGCTTGGCCATTTCCGCTAACACTTCCCGAGCTTGCTTGCCAGAAGTTTGCGCTCCATGGTCCTTTGCTATTTGGTAAAGTGCCGAGAGCAATAGCTCCGTGAGGAATGAATCTGCTTGCCAAGCCTTCTGCGATAATAGGCCTTTTAACTGCTGGACACATTCTTGACGTGCTTTTTCGTCTCGAATAGCAGTCACGTTGATAGTCTTTAAGAAACGTTCGACAGCCTCACCTTTTGTAAGATGGGACTTGCTGAGTTTTGCCTTCCATACTTGCATGTGTTGCTGCAGCAAAGGCATATTATCCTGTGCCGGAGAGATTCTTGATAGTGTGGCGTATTCTAGCCAATGGTCCGCAGTGAAGCGGCTTGTGTTGTCGCTTTGTAGCCATGCGTTGTACTGCCTGAGAATGGTCCGGAGTACTTCGTGGTCTTTTCTATCAGGGTCTTTGAGCGCTTCGACGAGCGCTGTGGTGCTGTTGAGCTCAGGCTCCTGGAGTAATTCGTTGGCGGCGGTGAGTGGAGAACGGACGGGAGAAGATGCCTGGGCTTGCAACTTCGTGCCCTCGAGGCAGTTACCGTCTCGGTCGATCTCTTGGGGCACTAAGCCATAGCGGATGGCGGCGGTACGCTTAACGTCTTGCTGCGGCGTAGTTGATTTTTCGTCACCACCATCGGCATGCTCCATACCTCCTAAGAGGCCAGGCATAAGCCCATCATTGAAGGCCTCAGCCAATGGATCATAGGGGAGTTCCTGGACATAGCTGCTCTCTCTAGGAGAAGACGGCTTTGCACTGCCGGCGTGCTGCTTGCGGTCAGATAGCATCGGAAGCGCAAAGTCGCTACCTGCGCAGGCGTGGAGCACAAGGGCAATGGATAAGGTGAGAAGTAGCTTTGTGTAAGACGAGTGTGATGGCATCATGGTAGTATGTTTTTACAGATGATAAAATAAGGCTGGAAAGTTGCGCTAATTTCTTCAGTTGTGCAAGTGATTGCGTAATGAAATTCCGCATTGAGGCACATAACAAGAGATCTTCTATCAAGGTAGCAAAGCGCTGCCACGCTATCAGTCTCCGCAACAATGCCCCATGCGTCAGAAGGAGGCGTGACAAAACGCATGGAGAAGGCGTGAGCGCAGTGAAGGTTCGTTCCTATTGCATAAGTTTGTGGCAAGGAATTCATGGCTATGAAAACCTTTCGCGTGGCGTCCAGCGCATTGAGGCCGCGTTCATTCATCCAGTAAGCATCCTTCGAGATTAACCCCATGTGTAACAAGCTAAATGATATGGAACCCTCTGATCGACCGTTGCGCATTGCCGCACTGAAGAGCCGAACGCAGTTTCGGCAATTGATATCTACCCTACTCCTCACCATGCTCCCCGCCACGGCCGCTTGGGGTTGGGGCTTTGAGGCGCACAGGACTATCAACCGGCATGCAGTGTTTACCCTGCCGCCAGCCATGTTCAACTTCTACAAGTACTACATTCATTTCCTTACTGAGCATGCCGTCAATCCAGATAAAAGGCGGTATGCCGTAGTAGGGGAGGCCCCACGTCACTACATCGACCTAGAGTATTACCATACTTGCACGCCCCAAGCAGTACCGCGGCAATGGGCACAAGCGCAGGAAGCGTATCCAGAAGCTATGCTCATGGAGCATGGCACGCTTCCCTGGCACCTTATACTGGTTAAGCATCGGCTTACCAAAGCCTTTGAACGCAGAGACGTAGTACGCATCCTGCGCCTCTCAGCGGATATAGGCCACTACCTTGCAGACGCTAATGTCCCCCTACACACGACCGAGAACTACAATGGGCAGCTTACTGACCAAGAAGGCATCCATGGACTGTGGGAGACGCGCATTCCTGCACTATTTACGCAGGGGTATGACCTTTTTGTAGGTCCCGCCACTTACGTCGATGCGCCTCAACAGAAAATCTGGGAAGCTGTAGAGAAGGCACACCAAGCTGTAGAAAGCATCCTGCGCCGTGAGAAAGAGCTATCAGCCACCTTCTCCGCCATCAGGAAGTACAGCTACGAACAACACGGAAGTACGTTACGGCGGGTCTATGCGGAGGCCTATGTGTGCGCCTATCACGACTTACTGCAGGGCCAGGTAGAGCAGCAGATGAGAGCTTCCATCAAAATGGTGGGGGATTTCTGGTACACTTGTTGGGTAGATGCGGGGCAGCCTGACTTGACGCAGCTCTTGGGCTTGCCGCTGGACGATGCACGGCTCAAAGAAGCGCTGCCCACGCGCAGACAACTACCGGTACGCTGTTGCGGAGAGCATTAGTAGTCTCAGAGGTAAGTCAACACAAGCAAGCGATCCTGGGCAAGTAAATAATTGCTCAGCTGAGCAAAGTGCTAAACTTCAGATGCACAACTTAATTGGTTCAAGGACTTCCTACTTGGGCCACTGCAGAACACAACGCATATGACAACGCCCGTTCTTATCTTCGGTGCTGGTACGCTGGGCCAGGCTGCATTGGAAGTTTTCCAGCAGAATGACATCGTCGTTTATGGCTTTCTCGATGATGACACAAGCTTGCATAACACTACGGTGAGGGATGTGCCCGTACTCGGTAGCACTGATAATACTGACTACCTAGCCCTACTACACGAGGAATGTAGCGCACATGTGGCCACAGCCACCTTGGCGCAGCGCCAGCGCCTCATAGCCACACTCAAGGCGCAGTACCAGACAACCCCCGTCAACGCCATACATCCTTCAGCGCAACTGGCTAGCGCCGTCACTGTAGGCTACGGTAACCTGGTGGACGCAGGAGCTATCCTGGGCGTTGGCACTTCTGTGGGGCACTGCAGTATTATCCACACACACGCAACGGTAGCGCACCAAGCAACAATAGGAGACTATGTAGAGATAGGGCCTGGAAGCATTATCGGTGCTGGCGCCACTGTAAACGAGCAGGCCTTCGTGGGGCCAGGCGCAACCATCATTGGCGGTGTGGTAATAGGCGCAGGTGCTAGCGTAGGTGCAGGTGCTGTAGTGCTGGCGCCCGTGCCCGCCGGTGCAGCTGTGCTGGGCAATCCTGCTCAGCCCGTGAAACGCTAATGCCGTCCGCAGCTCAACCGAACGCCTACCTTCATACCCATCTATGCCGCCATGCAACCACCCTACAACATTCTACTCTACTACTGCTACGCCACTATTGAGGACCCAGTAGCCTTCCGAGAATCGCACTACCGCTATTGTCTGGAGCAAGGCCTTAAGGGACGCATCATCATCGCCCACGAAGGCATCAACGGTACGCTATCTGGCCCCGAGGCAGCTTGTGCGCAATACATGTCTGACCTCAGAGCAGATGCTCGGTTCGCGGATACACAGTTCAAAGTAGAAACACATGACCGGCACGCCTTCAAAAAACTGCACGTGCGCACTAAGCCAGAGATAGTGCATGCGGGCCTGCCCCACATCCAGCCAGGCACTCCCAAAGGGAAATATATAGAACCCACCGAGCTACAACGTATCAAGGATGAGGACGACGTAGTACTGCTAGATGTCCGTTCCAAATACGAACACCACATAGGCCACTTCAAGGCAGCCGTCACACTAGATATTGACAACTTTAGGGAGTTCCCGGAGCAGATGGACAAGCTTACCTCCTTGAAAGACAAAAAGGTAGTCACCTACTGTACGGGAGGCATCAAATGTGAGAAGGCGAGTGCTTACCTCCTAGAGCAAGGCTTTGAGAACGTTTACCAGCTCCACGGCGGCATTATACAGTACGGCCTGGAGACCGATGGTAAGGACTTCGATGGGAAATGCTACGTCTTTGACGATCGCCTCACGGTAAATGTCAACAAAGCTAATCCCTCTACCGTAGGGCAATGCTACGTGTGCCACACAGCCTGTGATCACATGGCCAACTGCGCTAACTTACGGTGTAATAGGCATGTGCCCCTATGCGCGGATTGTAGGCAACAGCTCCAGGGAGCTTGCTCTCCAGCCTGTCAGCAGATATATCTGGATAATGCAAGGCTCGAAGCAAAGAGCATGAATGAGCGCAGGCGCTAGCTTAGAGAGGCAGTGGACTGGACATTGGTCATCGGGGGGGAGGGGTGCCAATGCACTTCGGGGCTTGGCGCTGTGCTGAGGAGCTGTTTCGTGCATAGCGTTATCGCTCCGTATGGGTACAGTACACGCTAGCTGTTCTCACTCATGGACATGAGAAATTCTTCGTTGTCGCGTGTTCCTTTCATCCGCTCTAGCAAGAAATCCATGGCTTCGTTGGAAGTCATGTCTGCCATAAACTTCCGTAGAATCCATATGCGCGATAGCGCTTCCTTGGTTAAGAGCAGGTCTTCGCGTCGAGTACCAGAGGCGGGGATGTCTATAGCTGGGTAGATGCGCCGGTTGGCAAGCTTGCGGTCTAGCTGTAGCTCCATATTGCCGGTGCCCTTAAACTCTTCAAAGATGACTTCGTCCATCTTGGAGCCGGTTTCTATGAGCGCCGTAGCCAAAATAGTCAACGAGCCGCCATTCTCCACGTTGCGGGCAGCGCCAAAAAATCTCTTAGGCTTGTGTAGCGCATTGGCATCGACCCCTCCGGATAATACCTTGCCTGAAGAGGGGGTTACTTGGTTGCTGGCCCTAGCCAGCCGCGTAATGGAGTCGAGTAGTATCACCACGTCCTGCCCGCACTCTACCATGCGCTTGGCTTTCTCTAAGATCATGTTCGCCACCTTGGTGTGGTGCTCAGGCTGCTCATCAAAGTTAGAGGCCACCACTTCAGCCTTTACGCTACGCAACATATCGGTTACCTCTTCGGGACGTTCACCTACGAGCAGTACAATAAGGTATATCTCAGGATGGTTCTTGGCGATGGCATTGGCAATTTCCTTGAGCAGAACAGTCTTACCGGTTTTAGGAGGCGCTACGATCATGCCACGTTGGCCCTTACCAATGGGGGAGAATAGACTCAGAATACGGGTCGAATATTGCGTAGGCCCGTTGGTGAGCTTGAGTCGCTCTTCTGGAAAGAGCGGGGTCAAATGCTCAAAAGAAATTCTATCCCGCAACTCCTCAGTAGTCAAGCCATTGACATTATCCACCTTCAGCAAGGCATAGTATTTTTCCCCTTCCTTGGGCGCTCTTATCTGCCCCTGTATCGTATCCCCGGTCTTAAGGCTGAAGAGTCTTATCTGCGAGGGAGACACGTAAATGTCGTCAGGGCTCGTCAAGTAGTTATAGTCCGACGGGTATGGGTTC
>JBCBHC010000026.1:0-7619 GCA_038526075.1 Bacteroidota bacterium
TTCGATCTGCCAGTACATCTTGTATATTCTCTACAATACAAATTATAGATCGATCGCGGTGCGGATTAGCACAAATGCCACAAACAGGCTCATCTGCTATGTGGTGACAGTGGCGGCAATACTGTATTTCGGTACGTAGTTTCTGTAGGGCAGCTGTTAGCTGTTCTGTGCGCTTCCTATCGACTCTTAATAGGAACAGCGCTAGTCTAAGCGCTGTTTTCTTACCAATGCCGGGAAGAGTCGCTATTTCGTTCACGGCTTCTTCGACTAGTTTGGAGGAGTGGGGCATTTGTTGATTATCTGATAATAGTCTGTGGGGGGCGCGAGCGTCTACTACGCGTGTAGTAAAGCTTTTCTCTATAGCTAACTGCTAAAGAATGGCTAATATACGAAAAACGGCGCCTTAGCATCTGGCTCGTCAAGCACGATACTTGTGATTGCATCCAAAAGCACATAGATTTGCCTTCTGGTGTGGATAAAGTGTGGGTGATGCGTGTTATGTAGTTCGGCAAATCAAAAGAGGGCTTGTAGCTCAGCCTGGTTAGAGCGCTACACTGATAATGTAGAGGTCCGTGGTTCGAGTCCACGCAGGCCCACTCCCGTGTTTTGGTACGCATTGCATTGGTCACTACAGTTAATGTAGCTACCTTTGTGGTGGCAAATCGGTACGACCAGCTCCTACTGAACTCCCCCAGGTCTGGAAAGAAGCAAGGGTAGGTGGTTGTAGCGGTGCGATACTCGGTTTGCCATTTTTTTGGTCTTAGCCGTCCGCCATCATACCCCTATATTTGTTTGTGCTAGCGTCTTGTAACTACTCAGCACAATTCCCTTCCATACAAAGGAGAGATGGCTGTAGGCCGAGGCAGTAAGTAGCCGAATAGTCAAAAGGTCTTGATATTGTGCCAACAGACTTGCTGGTTACCAGGCCTCTACTAGCTGCAGATCATCGATTAAGCCTCTTCTTTTACGTCTCTCTGCGCTAGCCGCTAGCATTCTTTAATGATAGTGAGTAAGACCATCCTTGTAGTTTTCACTGTAATGTTTGTCTGCCCGACAGTTATGTAGCCTTTGGGGAAGGCACTCTGCATTTACTGAGCTAAATTCTTGCTAATTGTTCATGAGGCGGCCCTATTCTGCGCGGATGTATGTGAACCCCAGGCTATCAACAAGTTGCCTAATCAATGACTACACTGCGAAACACTATTCAGATCACCTTTCCTGATGGACGATCCGAGCATTTTGCGCGTGGTGCCACAGCACTTGCCATTGCCCAGCATGTGAGTGAGGGGCTAGCCCGCCAGGTGCTGGCTGCACACGTCAATGGCGAAGTGTGGGACGCTACTAGAGCTATCCTCCAGGATTCCACCGTGAAGCTCCTTACCTGGGACGATGTAGAAGGAAGGCAAACATTCTGGCACTCCTCTGCTCACCTGATGGCAGAGGCGCTAGAAGTCCTGTATCCAGGGATCAAGCTAGGAATTGGCCCAGCGATAGAGCATGGCTTCTACTATGACATCGACTTTGGCGAGCATACTTTTGACGGAACACAGCTAAAAGCCGTGGAAGAAAAAATGCTAGCGCTGGCACAGCAGAAGCAGGTTTATGAGCGCATAGCCATCAGCAAGGCAGCCGCTGTGCAATACTTCCAGGATAAAAATGATCCCTACAAATTAGAACTGCTTACAGGGCTCGCTGACGGCGATATTACTTTTTACAAGCAGGGGAACTTTACAGACCTCTGTAAGGGTCCCCACATACCTCATACAGGCTTTATAAAGGCTATAGAGCTAACTAATGTAGCGGGCGCTTACTGGCGTGGAGATGAGAAGAACAAGCAACTAACGCGTATATACGGGATTACTTTCCCTAAGCAGAAAGCGCTGAAGGCTTACCTAGCGCTACAAGAAGAAGCCCAAAAGCGTAATCACCAGAAGCTAGGCAAAGAATTAGGTCTTTTTACCTTCTCGCAGAAGGTAGGCATAGGGCTCCCGCTATGGCTACCCAAAGGTGCCAGGCTACGCGAGCGATTAGAGCAGTTCCTTCGCCGTGCGCAAACTAAGGCCGGTTACCAGCCCGTCATTACTCCGCATATCGGGCACAAAGCACTATATATCACTTCTGGTCATTACGAAAAGTACGGTCAGGATTCCTTCCAGCCCATAAATACCCCCCATGAGGGCGAGGAATTTTTGCTCAAGCCCATGAACTGCCCGCACCACTGTGAGATTTACAAAAGTATTCCTCGCTCATACAAAGACTTACCACTACGTTTAGCAGAGTTTGGCACTGTGTACCGCTATGAGCAGCACGGAGAGCTGCATGGCTTAGCCCGTACTCGAGGCTTTACACAAGACGATGCCCATATATTTTGCAGGCCAGATCAGGTACGGGAGGAGCTCGAAAAGGTAATTGACTTAGTCCTCTACGTATTCAAAGCACTAGGCTTCAGTGAGTACACAGCCCAAGTATCGTTGCGCGACACTGAAGCCCCCGGCAAATACATCGGGCAAGAGAAAGCCTGGATGCAGGCGGAGCAGGCGATCAAAGAGGTGGTAACCAGCAAGGGCTTTCACACGACCCAAATAGCTGGCGAAGCCGCATTCTACGGCCCTAAGCTCGATTTTATGGTCAAAGATGCCTTAGGCCGAAGCTGGCAGCTGGGCACCGTACAGTTAGATTATCAGCTCCCCGAGCGCTTTGCCCTAGAGTATGTTGGCGCAGACAACAAAAAGCATCGACCAGTCATAATACATAGGGCACCTTTTGGCTCCCTAGAGCGGTTTATTGCGATACTGATAGAACATACAGCTGGAGAATTCCCTCTCTGGCTAGCGCCTGAGCAGGTAGTCGTCCTGGCTATCTCTGACAAATACGCCGAGTACGCTCAGCAAGTGCATCAGACACTCGTAGCCCATGATATCCATAGCGTTATAGATCACAGAGTGGAAAAGATAGGCCGCAAGATCCGCGACGCGGAGTTACGCAAAATTCCCTACATGCTTATTGTAGGAGAGAGAGAAATGTCTGAAAATGTAGTGGCCGTACGCCAGCACAGAGGCGGCGATCAAGGTCGCCAAAACTTGAGCGATTTCGTGGCTATGATTACTACGGCTGTAGCACCGGCCTTCGCATAGCAAGGGATGTAGGCTTTACAGGTGATACAATCAGCATCGATGCAAATTCAGCACCATGGTTTCATTTTTGTTAACTTATCTCGATATTCGCCTTCCTATATTTGGAAAGGTTTTGTGGCTACTTAGTTGCTTAATAGCCTGACTTACGCTTCTCTCCTTTGCATAGAGAAAATTTTTGCTGAGTAGTTACTGTAAAGACATATCATATTGCCCAATCAACGGAAACCAACCTTCAGAAGGCGCGTAGAAGAGCCTTACCGCGTCGACGAGAAAATTACTGCTCCAGAGGTAAGAGTAGTAGGTGACAACGTCAATACAGGGATTTACGCACGCCTAGACGCGCTCCAGATGGCGCGCGAACAGGGGGTCAATTTAGTAGAGATTTCTCCTAACGCATTGCCACCGGTTTGCAAGGTCATAGAGTACTCTAAGTTCAAGTACGAGCAGAAGAAGAAGCAGAAAGAGCTGAAGGCCAGGGCGCAAAAGACGGTGCTCAAAGAGATTCGCTTTGGCCCTAATACTGACGAGCATGACTTCAACTTTAAGCTAAAGCATGCCATTAAGTTTCTGGGAGAAGGTGCTAAGGTCAAAGTATATGTTCATTTTTTCGGTAGAAATATTGTCTTCAAAGAGAGAGGGGAGCTTTTATTACTTAGATTTGCGCAGTCTTTGGAAACGCATGGTAAGATAGAGCAGCTGCCCAAAATGGAAGGCCGAAGGATGATCTTAACCATATCGCCCCAAGCCGCTAAGAGATGATGCTTCTATAAATTCTTATTACCTATTAACACAAAGTCCCCGAACACTATGCCTAAGGTAAAAGTACACTCTGGCGCTAAGAAGAGATTCAGTCTGACTGGTACCGGGAAGATTAAGCGCAAGCACGCCTTCAAGAATCACGAGCTGGACAAGAAACAAACCAAGCAGAAAAGAAAACTTACACACACCGCCCTTGTGCACAAGGCTGATGTGCGCCGTGTCAAGAAAATGCTAAATATATAGGGAACTAACCCATTAATTCTCCATTAGTATGCCAAGATCTGTTAATGCCGTTGCATCCAAAGCACGGAGGAAGAGTGTACTCAAACTAGCCAAGGGCTATTGGGGACGTAGGAAGAACGTATGGACTGTAGCCAAAAATGCTGTAGAGAAGGGCTTACAGTATGCCTACAGAGATCGTAGGGTCAAGAAAAGAACCTTTAGGGCGTTGTGGAACCAGCGGATCAATGCAGGCGCTAGACAGCACGATGTGTCCTATGCTACATTAATGGGTCAGCTGCACGGCAAAAACATTGCGCTGAACCGGAAAGTGCTGGCAGATCTTGCCATGAACCACCCTGACGCTTTTGCCACTGTAGTCAAGGTTGCCACAACCTAGCGAATTACGCTCTATGCAATCACCCAGCCCCCTGAGTGTGATCCTACTGCGCCAACCTTAAGCCTTCCTCCGCTGCGTATAGGCAAGTCATACTGTAGAATATCCAAAGACTATGCTCTCGCGCTGTGCATCCGGCGCGCAACTGTGAAGGGTTTCTGTCATGATTTTTCTTGTGATCAAGATATTCTAGGGGAAGTAATGCTCTGCGCTGCTTGGCTGCGCGCAGGTAATACTAATTCGTACGCACCAGAGGCTATAGCAGGGTCCTCTCAGGTGGCTGAGCCTTAGGGAAGCACCTTCATAGCACAAACAGCACTAAAATAGGCTCAGGAGACACGCCGCTTCCACTACCCACGGTACTTAGTCTGTGCATTCACCCAACTTCTCGAGGATACACCGGCCATATGTGAGGTGGCAGATAATTTAGTACTCCTTACCATAGCCCCCTACGCCTTTCACGGAATGACCCGCCTAGAAGCCCAGCAAGAGATTGTCCGCTTGACAGCGTTGGTACAGCGTCACAACGAGCTATATCACCAGCAAGGTAGGCCTGAGATCTCTGACTATGAATTCGACCAACTCCTAGCCCAACTCGTGCAGCTAGAGAAACAATTTCCCGAATTCCGCTTGCCTGATTCTCCCACGCAGATGGTGGGCGAGAAACCGACGAAGAACTTTGCGATAGTATATCATCGCTATCCGATGCTGTCGCTGGGGAACACGTACTCTGAGGATGAGCTCAGGCAGTTTGTGCAGCGGATAAGGAAGTTGATGCCCGAAGCGAAGGTTTCTTTCTTCTGCGAGCTCAAGTTCGACGGAGTGGCCATCAGCTTGCTGTACGAACAAGGGAAGTTGCGGCAGGTTGTTACGCGTGGTGATGGAGAGAAAGGTGACGACATCACGCAAAATGCCCGCACCATTACTACGATTCCTCAGCAAATCCAGGGGACTAGTATCCCTGCTACATTCGAAGTGCGCGGGGAAGCTTTTATGCCCCGAGCCCACTTTAAGATGCTCAACAAGACGCGTATCGCCAACGGCGAGGAGCCATTGGCCAATCCCAGGAATACTGCCGCCGGTACCCTCAAAATGCTGGATGCACGTCTAGTAGCACAGCGTTTACTCGACTTCTACCCCTACAGCTTGACGGCAGAGTCCTTGTCTTTATCTACCCATGCGGCTGGTATTCGGCTGCTAACGCAGTGGGGATTCAATGTCTCCCCCACATACCGCCAATGCAACAGCCTAGAGGAGATCATGGACTACATCAATCACTGGGAAGTACAAAAGGAGGTCTTGCCAGGAGATATAGACGGCATCGTCATTAAGGTCAATGACCTGAGTCAGCAAAAACAGCTAGGCTACACGGCTAAGAGTCCACGCTGGGCAATTGCCTACAAGTATAAGCCTGAGAATGTATACACTACGCTGGAGCAAGTGAGCTATCAGGTAGGCAGGACTGGTACAGTCACGCCTGTGGCACACTTGAAACCCATTCTGCTAGCAGGCACGGTAGTCAAGCGGGCGTCGCTACACAATGCCAACGAAATCAAGCGCTTGCAGCTGCATTTAGGTGATACTGTCTTGGTGGAGAAGGGAGGTGATATTATTCCTAAGATCACAGGAGTAATGGCCACTAAGCGGCCTCCAAAGAGCGTGCCTATTAGCTTTATCACGCACTGCCCTGCCTGTAGTACCCCCCTAACCCAGCTGGAAGGCGAGGTAGTCCACTACTGTCCCAACGAAAAGGCTTGTCCCCCCCAGCGCATCGGACGGCTGAAGCACTTTGTGCACCGCAAAGCCATGCATATCGAATCTATTGGAGAAAAGACCATTACGCTCCTTTTTGAACGCGGCCTGGTACACACGCCAGCAGACCTGTACACACTGCGCTACCAAGACATCTATTCACTGGAGGGATTCCAAGCGGTCTCTGCACGCAATCTGCTGCAGGGTATCGCACAGTCCAAGGAGATCCCTTTCGAGCGTGTGCTATTCGCATTAGGCATTCGGCATGTGGGCGCCACAGTAGCGGAGAAGCTAGCGCAACACTTCCAACATATAGACGCGCTGATGCAGGCATCTATGGAGGATATGTTGGCCATTCCCGAAGTAGGAGAGAAAATCGCACAGAGCCTATATGCTTATTTCCAAGACGAAGCGCAACGGCGGCTGATTGCCAACTTACGGGCTGCAGGGCTACAATTCCGCACGGCTTCTTCCTCCGCTGAGACAATGCCACAGCCTCTGGCCGGCAAGCGCTTGGTCATTTCGGGTACCTTTCTGGGAATCACACGCGAGGCTTTGAAGATACGTATTAAGCAGTGCGGAGGACAGCTATTATCTGCTATGTCCAGTAAGGTGGACTATCTAGTAGCGGGCGAGAAGGTAGGGCCTAGTAAGCTAACAGCTGCCCAAGAACTAGGAGCCAATGTGCTCTCAGAGACAGAGATTATGGACTTGATGGCTAAGCAAGCGCCCGCGTAATGCGCGTAGATACTTCATGGTCCCTCTGAGGCGCGTTCAGCGTGACGATTACAGAGAAAAAAACTTGGGTGTAACACTGATGAAATAATGAGCGTGATGGTTTTAGCAGTACTTGGTTTATTTGTAAGTGGCATCACATTTTTTATTACTTTTGTGGGAGTTACTTAATTATAGATATATGTACGTAAATACACTCTCCATATCCCCTAGAGGCCAGATCGTCTTACCGGAGAAAGTACGTAATGCGCTCAAATCTGAGGTTATCTCATTAGAGATTAATGAGCAAGACCAGGTCCTCGTTTCCCCTGTCCGTAATCTAGGCGGATCCTTGTCTTCCTATCAGAAAGACACGCCGCTTAGTTTTGATATGATTAGGCAGCAGGCCTGGGAGGACAACATCTCGGTGGCAAAAAAGCACAAGGTGGGTAAAAGATGAAGTATATCTGTGACACTAACTTCATTCTCCGGTACCTGCTCGGTGATAACCCTGTTATGTTAGATAAAGCCCAAGTAATGTTCGAGCAGGCTAAGTTCGGGCAGATAACGCTGATCATAGAACAAGCGGTATTCACCGAAGTGATCTTTGTACTGTCTTTGGGTACCTTGTAGAACGAAGACAG
>JBCBHC010000027.1:0-7672 GCA_038526075.1 Bacteroidota bacterium
GATAGATATGGGACAGCTAGTGGAGGCTTACAAATATTTGAAAGCAGCTATCGACAGCAATGAAATGAGTGGACTTTCTTACGATCAATTGACACGGGAGACAGTAGTACCTGTGCTGCAGAAGCGTATAGACAGCCATAAAAAGGTGGCTTTGAAAGGAATCGACTATGCATACTATCTAATCATCCATCACTACGAAGAATTCGCGAAAGCAGGTATTGAGCTGGGAAAGCCGCAAACGGAATACTTAAATGATTTTAAAACGTCGGTTCAAAACCGGGAAGCTAATGAGATAGCCCGTTATCTGCTAGAAAGCTTACAGCAGGAGCTTAGGAGCCAAGCAGTAGATGACAAGCAAGTAACGGTGCAAGAAGACTCAAAATCCACAAGCTAAAATCTCACTGGGGCTCCAGATGGATCTTGCAGAATATACTCTCCTTATGCCACGTAATGATCTGTCCCACTAGCCACAGCTTCTCTTCTCCATTGGTACATTTCGCGAAAGTTATTCCCACACTAAACTTAAGGCATCAGCAAGCTACCGCGTTAGCCATTCAATCTACAAACTGCCTCGATGAAGTGCTAGCTTGTATGTGGCTGCTCGTACGGCGCTCTTTAACCCTGGCAGCCTTGCCTTGTTTGCCGCGTAAGTAGTAGAGCCTCGCTCTTCTTGTAGCGCCTTTACGTACTACTTCTATCTTGTCGATATTGAGAGAGAGGAGCGGGAAGATACGCTCTACACCTACATCACCGGACACTTTACGCACCGTAAAGGTTTCTCCATTGGTACTAGGATTCTTTCTCTGTATCACGGTGCCCTGGAACTGCTGTATCCTTTCTTTGTTCCCTTCCTTTATCTTGACGTGCACATTGACTGTGTCGCCCCTCCTGAAGTCAGGAACACTCCCTGGCCGGCTGTTAAGAATTCCTTCTATAAATCTGATGCGTTCATCCATGATGTAATAAGCAGCTGAGTGATTACGTAAAGGGTGCAAATATACTAACTTTCCCTATTCTGGCTTTGATGAGGTAAAGCAAGTCATCGGTCAGCGAATAGATAGACGAACAAGCGTCCGAATGAAAATGCGCTAACTTTGCTCTGCTCATCCCAATAGCATGACACTTTCATGAAGCACATCCGTAATTTCTGCATCATTGCCCACATAGACCACGGAAAAAGTACCCTGGCTGATCGCCTCCTGGAGTTCACACAAACGGTTTCTGAGCGCGAACAGCAAGCACAGCTGCTGGACGACATGGACCTGGAGCGAGAGCGTGGCATCACCATCAAGAGCCATGCGATACAGATGCGCTATATGCACGCAGGCGCAACGTATACGCTCAACCTCATCGATACACCGGGGCACGTAGATTTCTCGTACGAAGTCTCCCGCTCTATCGCTGCCTGCGAAGGGGCCCTGCTGGTCGTAGATGCATCACAAGGCATCGAAGCACAGACAATTGCGAACCTGTACCTGGCGCTGGAGCAAGGCTTAGAAGTGATTCCCATCCTCAACAAGATAGACCTCCCGGGGGCCATGCCTGAGGAGGTCAAGGACCAAATTGTAGATCTGCTAGGGTGCGCGCGAGAAAGTATCCTTGGCGCTAGCGCCAAAGAAGGCATCGGGATTACGGATATTCTAGAGGCGATCGTGACACGCATCCCTGCGCCAGCGGGAACCCCAGATGCACCGCTGCAAGCGATGATATTCGACTCGATGTATAATTCCTTCAGGGGTATAGAGGTGTACTTCAGGGTAATCAATGGCGCCATCAAGAAAGGGGACCAAGTACAGTTCATGAGCACCCACAAAACGTATACCGCCGACGAGATAGGAGTGCTAGGGCTACAGCAGATCCCCCAGGAAACGCTTAGCGCGGGCAACGTAGGCTACCTCATCTCTGGCATAAAAGACGCCCGCGAGGTAAAAGTGGGAGACACGATCACGCACGTACACCATCCGTGCGCATCGTCCGTCAAGGGATTCGAAGAGGTGAAACCCATGGTCTTTGCGGGCATTTACCCCGTAGATACGAGCGAGTACGAAGACCTGCGTGCTTCTATAGAAAAGCTACAGCTCAATGACGCGGCACTCAGGTGGGAGCCCGAAACTTCGGCTGCCCTGGGGTTTGGGTTTCGATGCGGCTTCTTGGGGATGCTGCACATGGAGATTGTGCAGGAGCGGCTAGAGCGGGAGTTTGATATGACGGTAATCACCACCGTGCCATCGGTACAGTTCCATGTAATTGACAAGAAAGGAACGCGCCAGACCGTCAACGCGCCTTCTGAAATGCCTGACCCAGGCACGATTGACAGCATAGAAGAGCCCTACATCCGCGCGCAGATTATCACCAAGCCAGCGTTTATAGGCAGCATCATGAACCTGGGCATGGAGAAGCGGGGCACGCTCAAGAACCAGACTTACTTGACCACGGATCGGGTAGAACTGACCTTTGAGCTTCCGCTGGCTGAAATTGTCTTTGACTTCTTCGACAAGCTCAAGAACATCTCTAGAGGATATGCTTCGCTCGACTATGAGCTCATCGGGTTTGCTCCTGCCCAGCTCGTCAAGCTAGACATGCTCCTCAACGGCGAAAAAGTGGATGCACTGTCAGCCATCGTCCATCGTTCCAAAGCCTATGAGTGGGGAAAGAAACTTTGTGAGAAACTTAAAACGCTACTCCCACGGCAGATGTTCGAAATTGTAATACAGGCCGCCATAGGGACTAAGGTATTAGCTAGGGAAACGGTTAAGGCATTGCGAAAAAACGTGACAGCCAAGTGCTATGGAGGTGATATCTCCCGGAAGCGGAAGCTGCTAGAGAAGCAGAAGAAAGGGAAAAAGCGGATGCGACAAGTCGGCGCTGTGGAGGTGCCACAAGAAGCCTTTCTGGCAGTACTCAAGTTGGATTAAGCAACATGCCTCCCCGCCCAAATAGCATCTGCATCTTGAGGTAACCTCAGGCATGCTCGTATGACATTAGGCAGCTATAGTCAAGCCCCTAGCGCCCTGAACAGCTCAGTAGTTACAGTCACTCCGCTATATTTGCGAGCCATGACCGGTCCTGTAGGAAGGAGCTACAATGCAGACAAGAGATACTGCTACGCATTGTCAAGCTGGCCAACGAAATGGGCTCCGCTTTGCGTTTCCCATCCAAACCTTGCACATGAAATCTTTCCCAGGGAAAAAATCCTTGAGAGGTGCCCAGAAGACTAACATTGACGCTGAGAGATTGAACAAAAGGCTTCAAAGCTTTTTAGACAAAGAGCTTTCGTAATGCGCGGGAACCAGGACCTACCGTAGCACTGGTGTGTAAGTAGCTCCCCAAGAAGGGAAAGTTGGGCATACGCAAAGAAGCAAGCATTGCATCAAATACAGCACAGCCACGGATAAGGGGCAACGTAATGCCAACCATATGACACAACCAATACCACCCACTGACACAGAGCACGCTATCCCTGGCATCGTACCCATCCGGGATATGTACCAAAGCTGGTTCCTGGACTACGCCTCCTACGTGATCCTGGAGCGTGCCGTCCCCGCTATCGAAGATGGTCTCAAGCCCGTGCAGCGCCGGATACTGCACGCCATGCGTGAAATGGACGACGGCCGCTACAATAAGGTCGCCAACATCATCGGGCAGACCATGCAATATCATCCGCATGGCGACGCGTCCATCGGCGAGGCATTAATCCACCTAGGCCAGAAAGATCTCTTGATAGACATGCAGGGCAACTGGGGAGATATGCGCACGGGCGATGGCGCAGCCGCGCCGCGTTACATCGAAGCGCGCCCCGCTAAGTTCTCCCTAGAAGTCCTCTACAACCCCGCCACTACCGCGTGGCAGCTGTCCTACGACGGTCGCAAAAAGGAACCCATCACTCTGCCTGTCAAATTTCCGCTACTCCTTGCCCAAGGCGTAGAAGGCATCGCCGTAGGCCTCTCCACCAAAATTTTGCCCCATAACTTTTGTGAGCTCCTGCACGCCTCCATCGACGTGCTGCGCGGCAAGAAGGTCCAGCTCTTACCTGACTTCCCTACAGGGGGGGCCGTCGACTGCTCGGCTTACAACGAAGGCCAGCGCGGGGGCAAGGTACGCATCCGGGCAACCATCGAGCCGCTGGACAAAAAGACCTTAGTGATCAAAGACCTCCCCTATGGCACCACAACCACCAACTTGATCGATTCGATTATCAAGGCCAACGACAAAGGCAAGATCAAAATCAAGAAAGTACTGGACAACACAGCCCAGGACGTAGAAATCATCGTCCAGCTAGCCTCAGGGCAGTCCCCCTCCATCACCATCGACGCCCTGTACGCCTTCACCGACTGCGAAGTCAGCGTGTCCCCCAACGCCTGCGTCATCCTGGACGAAAAGCCCGTCTTCCTCAGCGTCAATACCCTGCTCGAGCACAGCACCCTACGCACCAAAGACCTCCTCCAGAAAGAATTAGAGATTCAGCAATCCAAGCTGCGCGAACAAATTCTATTCGCCTCCCTAGAGCAGCTATTTATTGAGCAGCGCATCTACCGTCAGATAGAAGTATGCGAAACATGGGAAGCAGTGCTCGCCACTATCGACCAGGGCTTGACGCCCTACAAAAAAGATTTCTATCGCCCTATTGCCGAAGAGGACCTCGTGCGCCTGACTGAAATCAAGATCAAACGCATCTCCAAGTACGACACAGCGCACGCGCAAGAAAAGCTGCGCTCCTTGCAAGAGGAACTATCCCAAGTCCAGCACGACCTGAACCATCTGACGGAATACGTCATCCAATACTTCAAAAAGCTCCTCAAACAGTATGGTAAGGGGCGAGAACGCAAGACGGAGCTACGCAACTTTGATACCATCGCCGCCCATGCCGTGGCAGCCAACAACCAGAAACTCTACGTTAACCGGAAAGAAGGGTTCATCGGCTATGGGATGAAAAAAGACGAACTGCTAGGCGAATGCTCCGACCTAGACGAGGTAATTGTATTCCGCAAAGACGGCAAGTGCTTGGTCACCAAAGTGGCCGAGAAAGTCTTCGTAGGCAAAGGCATTATTCACGCCGCTGTCTTCAAAAAGAACGACGACCGCCGTGTGTACAACATGATCTATGTAGATGGGGACACAGGCCGGACTATGGTCAAACGATTTCAAATGCTAAGCATCACCCGCGACAAAGCGTATGACTTGACCAAAGGTACGCCCAAGTCGCGTGTACTATACTTGACAGACAATCCTAATGGCGAAGCAGAAGCGATCACGGTTGTACTCTCAGACCTTTCGAAAGCGCGGCATAAGGTTTTTGACTTTGACTTTGCCACACTCGACATCAAAGGTAGGGCTGCGCAAGGGAACATCTTGACCAAACATACAGTACGGAAGATTCGGCTTAAAACCCCGGGCCAGTCCACGCTAGGCGCAGAAGACATTTGGTATGACAGCGCAGTAGGGCGCTTGAACAAAGAGGGCAGAGGAACACTTCTAGGATCGTTCCAAGCACAAGACCTCATGCTAGTTGTCTTTCAAGACGGTCACTATATACTCACCCGCTGCGACCTAAACCATCGGTTCGACCCTGAACAAGTCGTCCTACTAGAACGTTGGGTAGCTGAGCACCCCCTGTCAATAGTCTATTACGACGGTAAGGCCAAGCAATACTTCGCAAAGCGCTTCTGTATAGAAACCACTACGTTAGACAAGAAGTTTGACTTCATGACTGCCACCAAAGGCACGCGGCTTGTCCTAGCCACCACCGATGTACATTCACAGCTATCCATCACCTATCGCACCAGTGCACAAGCTGCTACCCAAATGTTGCGCTATGATTTAGAGGCGCTAGCCGTAAAAGGCTGTAAAGCACAAGGAAGCCGCCTTGCCAAGCATACAGTAACAAAAGTGACGCTACTAGAACCAGCGAATAAGATGGTAAAGGAAGCGTAGGGTACTGTTCAAAGGAAGGTAGTTGCATCTCCTCACTTAGTTACGCGAATGCGTTCTCCATTTGAGGCCTAGCCTTGGGAGGAGTTCCCATATTTATGTTTTGCCAAAGCTGATATGCTAAGCTGTAAGCGCATTACATATCTCGTCTATCACCTGCTCTTGCTCCTTGAGATAGGCCTCGGCGGCCTGAAGTAATCCCTCCATATTCTGTTTAGAGCTGTTGTCCATAGCACTGAGCGAAGCAGTGATGGGAGTCTGTAGCCGGTAGTTGTTAGGATAGATGGCTTCTATAGCATCTTGAGACCACTCACTATCGGCATTCATCATGATGTCGATGAGGTTAGAGGAGGCCTTAATGAGCCAGCCGATGATACCTGCATTCACCAATTCCTTGGCGGGTCTGCCGAGTTTAGCCTGGCCCGTGCCTAGCGAAACGATGAGTACATCGGTGTCTGTTGCAGTAACACCCATAGCTTTAAGCTCTTCTACAGTAGTAAACTCAGGGTTATTGGCCCACAGCCCGCCGTCTACTTCATGCAGTGTTCTACCATCCGGCGTTTTAATCACCTTGGGTGGAAAATAAGTAGGCGCTGCGCTGGTGGCGCCTGCTACGTCTCTGATGTAGTAGTCGTGATGAGGAGCTTGTTTAGCACGACGGGTAGTCCACAAGTGTGGTAGCGACTGGTCGAGCGAGTAAGAAGTAATCATAGCTGGCTTGAGCGTTTGACTCATCTTAACATCGCCCAGGACTTCCTTCAGAATCTTGTCTAAATTGTCTCTGCTATACTTGGGACTCCATAACCCCCAGCCCGTGCTGACTTTACCCCACCACGAATGACTGAAAATCTTAGCACAGTTTTGCTGGTAGAAATTAACCAGCTCTTTGGCCTTGAATTTGGCTTGCCTTTTTTCGTCAGGCGTTACAAGGCCCAGTGCTAGGATACCGCCTGTGGAATTCCCCACGATAAGGTCAAAGAGCTCGTGGATACGCCTACCAGTACGGGTTTCTATCTCCTGTAATATTCTGGCGGGGATGATACCCCGCACCCCACCACCGTCAATAGAGAGGACGCGGATTTGTTTATTAGGCTGATTGATCATGATATGGTTGGTTTAGGTTTTTTACTGCACAAGTGGGAAACAGCTTGCGTGATGAGGTTGAGGCTTTGTTGTCCCTATTTTCTGGCACAGAAGACGAACTTCCGCGCCAGTTGGGGTTCACAACTCCATAGCAATAGTAGCTATGTTTGAATGGCATAAACCTAAAGGCCAGTAGGGGGGGATGCGGAGTCGTTTGTTTGGGCATTGTGATTCACTTTTGTCCTTAGGTCTTCATAATAAAAGACAAAGCATGGTAAGGAGGACGATTTTCGTGAGCTTCACTACCACCATCCCACTCTATAGTGTGCTTATGTCCTCCAACACGTTGTGTGTGTATACTTGGACCTCCTGTAGCATCGGAAGTAGCAACACGATCGTTCCTATTATGCCATGGGTGTCCAGAATGTTTATTACCGAATATCTCATGGGTGTGTGAGCCATCTTCCTCAACGCATCCATAATGATTATGTCTAGGCATTTCATTCTTTTGTAAGGTGATACGCTCTGCTCCACCAGTTGCGTTCTGATCGTATTCAGAAAGCCCCTTCCCCTGCCCTACTCCTACAATAAATCGGCTTCGTAAGTCTGGTGTTCCCTGGCTGCCATCACACAAAGCCCAGCCTGCGGGAATGTCTGAACC
>JBCBHC010000028.1:0-7606 GCA_038526075.1 Bacteroidota bacterium
ATCAACCAAGGCGCCCCGCAAGTGGCTTACAAAGAAGCGCTCACAACCTCAGTAGAGCATAAAGAAGTGTATAAGAAGCAAACTGGTGGCCGTGGTAAATTCGCCGACATTGTGTTTGAGCTAGGTCCACAAGACGACGAGAGTAAGGTAGGCCTCGAGTTTGATAATGCCATTGTAGGAGGAGTTATCCCCAAAGAATTTATCCCATCGGTACAGAAAGGCTTTGAGTCCGCTATGGTCAATGGCCCGCTAGCAGGCTATCCGGTAGAGGCGATGAAGGTAAGGCTGTTCCATGGCTCCTTCCATGATGTAGACTCCGATGCGCTTTCGTTTGAGTTAGCCGCGCGGCTAGGCTTCAAGGAAGCGGCTAAGAAAGCCAATCCAGTCCTTATGGAGCCCATTATGGGAGTAGAAGTAACCACACCGGATGAATTTACAGGGTCTGTCACAGGGGACTTGAATCGACGCAGAGGCATCATGAAGGGAATGGAAGTCAAAGGGAACGCACAGATTATCAAGGCGGATGTGCCACTGGCGGAGCTCTTTGGCTACGTGACTGACCTGCGAACCATCACCTCTGGGCGGGCAGCAGCCACCCTTATGTTCTCTCACTACGAGAAGGTACCTAAAAGCCTCGCCGAAAGCATTATTGAGAAAATAAAAGGCGTTGCGTAAGCATGTCGCTACTCACTAGCCCGGCCCAAGGCCATCTGGCTCCCCTCTTTTTCTAAAAAGGGAGTCAATTCGAAGAATTAGAGAGAGAGATTGGAATTCAGGAGAGAGACTGCCAAGGGAAAAATACATAGTATTTGTGCTATTGTATGTTGAAATGGCGAGGCGGCTGAGTAGTTACGATACCGTCACAAAATAATTTTCTATGAGCCAAAAAATACGCATCAAGCTAAAGTCATACGACCATCATCTTATTGATAAATCCTCTGAGAAGATTGTGGCGGCGGTAAAAAGTACAGGTGCAATCGTTAGTGGGCCTATACCTCTTCCCAGCCAGAAAGAGATCTACACTGTGCTAAGGTCACCGCACGTGAACAAAAAGTCTCGAGAGCAATTCCAGTACGCCACCTACAAGCGCCTTATAGACATTTACTCCAACGATGCCAAGGCAGTAGACGCACTGATGAAACTGGAACTACCTAGCGGTGTGAATGTAGAAATCAAAGCATGATCCAGCATGGCTTATTTCTAGAGCGGACGCAGCGACTGAGAGTAATAGTACCCAAGAAGATCTTTTGGGTATTTTTTTTTGCGCCTGCATGGCCATTCAGTAGACGTCCATGATATCCACAAGCGAAAGACTGGAATCCACCGAAAGCCCTCAAGTGCGGTTACCCCTGCTTACACATAAATGTAGTGTCCCAAGTGAGTCCGTCATCCAACATGTTGCGGTATACCTAAAAATGAAGCAAACGCAACCTCTCATGTTCGTTGTTATGAGCCACTGTACTAACCATATCCAGGCCATCCTCAGCTGTATATAGTAAGCCGGCCGCTGATTAGCCATAATATGCTGCATGATGGCCTCGTTGCTACCGCTAGTTAACATCCCCCTAGGATATAGCCGCAAGTGGAAGCTATGTTCGTGACAGCCAAGCATAGTGGTACTAATAGTAACCATAGGCCACATAGCGTATATAATCATCCTGCGATCATCGCCCGCGCAGTAGCATTCTTCAGCAAGCTGGTAGATTAGTTAGAAAAAGCTGCGCGCTATGCTGCGCATAATGCCAACAAGTAACCGGAGCCACAAGTACTAACTCCTTGCGCTACCATATGAATACTCAATACGACGTAATAGTGATCGGCAGTGGTCCCGGCGGCTATGTAGCGGCTATTAGGGCATCACAGCTGGGTATGAAGGTAGCCGTAATAGAGCAGGAGGCTTTAGGAGGCATATGCCTTAACTGGGGCTGTATCCCCACCAAAGCCCTACTCAAAAGCGCACAGGTATTCCGCTATATTCAGAAAGCCGATGAATACGGCATACAAATAGCTGAGGCCACGCCCAACCTTGGGGCTATGGTCAAACGCAGCCGAGAAGTCGCTGGCAGCATGAGCCGGGGCATCCAGCATTTATTTAAGAAAAACAAGATATCCACCATTAAGGGCACAGGAAGGTTGGGGCCCGACAAAACCGTAATCGTCACTGACGGGAAAGATCGGACTGCTACCACCTACCAAGCTCCACACGTTATACTAGCTACCGGTGCCAGAAGCCGTGCATTACCACAGCTACCCATAGATCACAAGAAAGTCCTGGGCTATCGCGAAGCCATGGTACTGAAAGAGCAGCCCTGTTCCATGGCCATAATAGGGGCCGGTGCTATAGGAATTGAGTTTGCCTACTTCTACAATGCTATCGGTACGCAAGTGACGCTCATAGACCATTCATCCTATATATTACCAGCAGAAGACCCAGATGTGTCGAAGGTCCTCACCAAGTCCTTTACCCAAGCGGGGATTGAGATACACACCAGCACCGAGATTACTGGCGTCGACACGCGAGGCACCCAATGTCAAGTGCAGCTCAAGTCTGCCCAAGGTACCCAAACTACCGTATCCTGTGACGTAGTACTCTCTGCCGCAGGCATTGTCGCTAATCTAGAAGGCATAGGACTAGAAGAAGCAGGCGTGGCCACGCACCAGGGCCGCATAGTAGTCGATCAGTATTATAACACACCAATCCCTGGTATCTATGCCATAGGTGATATTGTTCCGGGGCCTTCGCTAGCCCATGTAGCCTCAGCCGAGGGCATTGTTTGTGTGGAGAAGATCGCAGGGCTCGACCCTGAGCCTATCGACTACTATAATGTTCCCTCCTGTACTTATTGCCAGCCTGAAGTAGCCTCAGTAGGCTATACCGAAGCAGCAGCAAAAACTGCTGGCTACACAGTAAGGGTAGGGAAGTTCCCCTTCTTGGCTTCTGGTAAAGCGCACACCGCAGGCGACACTACTGGCTTTGTCAAGGTAGTTTTTGACTCGCAGCACGGCGAATGGCTAGGCACACAGATGGTAGGCAATAGTGTTACGGAGCTAATCGCTGAAGTAGTCGCCACCCGAAAGCTGGAGACCACTGGACAGGAAATCATCAAGTCTATCCATCCTCATCCTACCTTATCAGAGGCAATTGTGGAAGCTATAGCCGATGCATATGGCACGGCTATTCATCTGTAAAGAACCTTTAGGCTGGTCTAGCCTAAAGTAAAGCGTACAGTCCCCTCCCGCTAAAGTTATCTTATAGACGTTACCTCCTAGAGAGATAAGTTCAAGTAAACCATATCCAAGCCTGCCCATTTGCTTACCTGCCTGCAGAGGTCTGGTCCCAAAGCCTGCTTTTGGCTGCACCGCCAGCATTAGCCTGCGTAAGCCAGCATCGCTGCACTTGTCTAAGCGGATGAGGGCACGCTTGAATCGCAATTACTGCGCAACTGCTTCTAGATATCCAAGACCATGCCTTGGGGTAAGTCAAGGCGGATCTATCTCCTGCGGAAGTAGCCAAGCTACAGATTCAGCAACGCCGCAGTCTATTAAGGCACCTGGGCATCTAAATACGCTGCCTTGAGGACACGCCCGTTCTGACCGTGTCGGTGAGCCCTGCATATTAGCCCGTATACTTCCGCTCCCCTACCCCACGCGCTGGCGATTTCGCCTTCTTTAGTGATGTCACACAAGCTGACACAATGGGTATAAAAATGCCCAATTACGTGTGCACTACTTAACACAATTGTGCTTATGCTTAGCAATAACGCCTAAATTAAGTGTATATTTGTTTGTGTGCGAGTAAAACAAGCGCTAATATTTACATCCCCCACCCTCGTCTTTCGGCAGCATGGAAAAACACAGAGGAGAAATCGTTGAAGAAATATTTAGGAAGAGTGGCTACTCTCTTTCCAGGCTGGCCAAAGACATGATGATCAGTAGAAATACTGTGTACAACAGGTTTAAAGACCCCAATCTCAGCCTTGACTTCATCCAGGAGCTAGGAGATATCATTCGTTATGATTTTGCGCAAGTTTTTCCTGAAATAGAAAAAGATCCAGCCGAAGAGAAGCAGCGTTATGTAAGACGCCAAGTAGCTGATTTTCTAGCATTGGAAGGAAAGCATGTCCGCTTGATGGAACGTTACGACAGTTTGATGAGCTTCTTGCTGCAATTGTCCAACAAAAATGACCTTAATACCCTGAGGCAAGAGATTCTAGAGTTTCTCGAGGAGAATAGAAAAGAAATCAAGTTCCTGGGGGCTAGATGATTTGCTTCGGATGCCAGAATACGCGTGCAAAATCCTCAACCCGATCGCCCTTTACGGCTACACCTTCTGCTGCGAGTAACTCCTCCATGGTACCCTCCCCTACAAAATGGTGCTTCCCTGTGAGATAGCCATTGCGGTTAACTACACGGTGGGCTGGCACCTCAGGTCTATGCACTGCATGATGCAGCGCCCAGCCCACCATCCTAGCACTCTTAGGACTACCTAAACAGTACGCAATAGCGCCGTAAGTCGTTACACGGCCCAGAGGGATAAGCTTGGTCAGCTCGTGTACTGCTTCTACAAAATCGTCTTGCGCTTTTTCTAGCATATGAATTCGTTAGGGATCCGTGCTTTGCGCCGCTTAGAATTAGCTAGCCGCTAAACCGCTGTCCTGCGTCCTCAACCTACAGGAAGGAGCTAGGCGTTTGTATATGTAGCACTTATCATAGGCACAAAAATCACGCACAATAGTATTGCAGATCAAGGTATAAAATTGTTTATTCGCGGCCTGTAAAATATTCGTGTAGACATAATCTAATTTTGCGACCATGTACTGGACTCTCGAACTAGCATCTTATCTGGATGATGCCCCTTGGCCAGCCACCAAAGATGAGCTCATCGACTACGCAAGGCGTTCTGGAGCTCCGCTGGAAGTAGAAGAAAATTTACAAGAGCTAGAGGATGATGAGCAGCCCTACAACAACATAGAAGAGATATGGGCAGACTATCCTACTAAGGATGACTTCTTCTTCAACGAAGATGAATATTAGCTCCTGGACTGTTACTGATCTAGTTACTTGTTTACTAATGCGGGGATTTGACTCCCCGCATTGCTTTTCAGGCGTCATACCATACGCATTAAGGCCTGCTGCATGAAGTAAAGTACTCCTGAGCCAAATTACCTTGGCTGCGCCAATACCTCTGAGACTACAATCCTAAATTAGGCAGCCAGCAGTGGTGGCCTAAGCGTCAGCGCCTTCAAGTACTGCTTGAAATATGTGCTGGTGCCTTTGCGTGAGTAGTACAGTGGCCTTCCCCACCCAAGAGGGAAGCTCCTCGCGCTTAGGATACAATGCGGTGAACAGGCGCGCAGATGTATGGCGCTTGACCACGTACTTCCTCGATAAACCCTCCAATGCCCTCTTCTCCTGGAACGGATCTTTGGTGATACAGACAGACAGTGAGCAGGCATTCCTGCATAACAGCTGGATGGATAGGTTACACTGAGCAAGTACCTGCAGAACTTCCTGTATGTGAGCCTCCTCAAAGAAGTACTGTCCAGCTACACTGATCTGTAATAGGCATTGGTCGTCTCGTATAATATAGATGGGTTCAGTTATCGGAGGAGCTTGGTGAGTAACCATGGTACCCAACTTCTGGGGATGATAAAAGGACCGTATGTGTAGCGAAATATTGTGCTCAGACAAGGGTTGAAGCGTTCCAGGATGTATGACCTTGGCTCCACAGAATGCCATAGTAGCCATATCCTGGTAAGCAAGTAGCTTGAACTGACGGGCTTGCGCATATTGCTTAGGGTCAGCATTCATGATACCGGGTACATCCTTCCAGAAAGTCACCGAGGTAGCTCCTAGGGCGGCAGCTAGGACCGCCGCTGTGTAGTCAGAGCCTTCTTTTCCCAATGTGGCAGTATGCTCGCCCTGGCTCCCTATAAATCCTTGCGTGAGTACTGTTGTTGCGCCTTCTGTGATGATTGGGGCCAAGGTACGCCTTATCGCTTCTTTGGTAGCTGGCCAGTCGACTGCCGCATGGCAGAGCCGTCCCTGCGTCTTGATACATGTCCGTGCATCCATCCATCGGCAGGGCTGTTCCTGCTCGACTAGGTAATGAAATATGATCATGGAGGTCACTAGCTCCCCCCAGGCAACTACCTTACTGTACAGACGATCATGTGTTACAGACGTGTAGGGATGTGTGAGGGCTTGTTCAAGGGTTACTTGCTGCTCCCTAAACGCTTGGCTAGCTACGTGCCTTCGCTCCGATAAGAGCTGATCGATAATACCCTGGTACAAGCTGTATAACGCCTGAAGGGCTGTTTCATATGATATCCCATCTATCCGCCGCTGCAGTACATCTTCCAGCATGCGCGTGGTCTTGCCCATAGCCGAAACCACAACCACCGCGGGAGCCTCTTGCTGGATTACTTGACGTAACTGAACTATAGCCGCAGCATCCTGGATGACTCCGCCGCCGAACTTAAATACTTTCATGAATCGTACAATAGCGTGGGGCGCAAATTTACAGGGCGATTAGGTAACTTGCGTATCGTGTTGTGCTCGCCTAAAGCAAGAAAAAAGTTATGCCTTCCAACATTCACTTAGCCCAGTTCCTCCAAGCTGCGCAAAGGAAGTCAGCAGCGATCCCAGCGGATATCCCCCTGATCATTTGTGCCGTAGCGCGTATGGCAAAGAGGCTCAGGGAGCGATTAAATGGCATCGATATACTCAACGTCACAGGCGTGCACGGCGAATGCAATGCCTCCGGAGATGTACAGCAAAAGTTAGACATGGTAGCGCACCAGTACTGCATAGAGGCCTTGCAGCAAACGGGTAAGGTGCGGGCTGTGATTTCAGAAGAGGCGCCCGGCATCGTTACACTTGATGACTGCTCGCATGGATACATAGTAGCTATAGATCCGCTGGATGGCTCATCTAATATTGGCGTGAACGCCCCACTAGGGACGATATTCGGCATATACCGGTGCACGGTGCCTGAGACAACGTCGGTGCAGCTAGCGGATGTGCTACAACCAGGCTACAAACAGTTGGCTGCAGGATACGTGCTATACGGGCCCACGACCATGCTGGTCTGTACAATGGGCGAGGGCGTAAGTGGCTTCGTGTATGATCCTACAGCAGCTGCCTTTCTGCTTGCTTACCCAACGCTAAAAATGCCAGAGACGGGAATCTACTACGCCATCAACGATGGCTATTTTCATGAACTCCCTGATTATGTACAGGCTTATCTACAGGAATGTAGGCAGCAACACTACAAAGCCAGATACACGGGGGCCTTGGTTACAGACTTTCACAGACACTTGATGCAGGGGGGCATCTACTTATACCCCGCTACACACACGCACTCTAGCGGAAGGCTACGGCTATTGCTGGAGTGCAATGCGCTGGCCTTTGTAGCGGCCCAAGCGGGCGGCGATGCCAGCAGTGGCCCACACCCCATTCTATCCATCGAGCCTCAAGCAATACACCAACGAGTACCTTTATACATAGGGAGCGTAAATATGGTAGCGCGGCTACTACATCTTGCAGGTGCGTCGCAGAAGCCATAGCGCTGCTTGGCTTGCACAGCCCAGCACACTGCAGCACC
>JBCBHC010000029.1:0-7604 GCA_038526075.1 Bacteroidota bacterium
AGGACTTTACCATGTTCTAGGCGGTGTCATCGCGCCTCTAGACGGCATTGGCCCAGATCAATTGAATATTAGCTCTATAGTTCAGCGCATCCAGCACGAAAAGCCGACAGAAATCATCTTTGCCCTAAGCGCCACCATCGAGGGCGACACAACGGCCTTTTATATTGCGAAGCAAATTAAGCCCTATGGCATCAAGTCCAGTACCATTGCCCGTGGAGTAGCGGTAGGGGGGGAGTTAGAATATACCGACGAGATCACCTTGGGCAGAAGCATTTCCGAGCGAATAGCACAGCCATAGCGTACCAGCTCCAGAACATGACCGAATACCCCACCACTATACAAGTACGTGGCCTTACCATCTTTCAGCACGGGCAGCCAGTATTACAAGACATTCATTTTGATATTACTTCGGGCGAATTTGTCTTCCTCATTGGCAAAACAGGTAGTGGAAAAAGCTCGTTGCTCAAGACGTTATATGCGGATTTGCCCACTAGTGTAGGTACAGCAAAAGTGGCTTCCTTTGATCTAAGCACTATTGAGCGCTCCGAAGTCCCTTTTCTACGTAGGCGACTAGGGATTATCTTTCAAGACTTTCAGCTGTTAACCGACAGAAACATAGAAGAAAACCTCAAGTTCGTGCTAGAGGCTACTGGCTGGAAAGACAAGTCGGCAGTGCAGCGAAAAATTGCTGAAGTCCTGACCAAAGTAGGTCTCCATTGGGCAGCGAAGAAATGGGTGCACCACCTATCCGGTGGAGAGCAGCAACGCATCGCCATAGCACGCTCCTTACTCAATACCCCTCTCATATTGCTAGCAGATGAGCCTACGGGCAACCTAGATCCTGAGATAGCCCAAGACATCCTGGCCCTATTTCTAGAGATTAATCGGGAAGGAACAGCAGTGCTTATGGCCACACACAACTACGACCTACTAGCGAGGCACCCCGCTAGGGTCCTTACATGCAGTAATAGCCGTGTCATAGATTCAAACGATACATCGTTGCCATAGTAAGGATGCTTCGATACCACCTCTCCGGCTGATCCTCAAGATAATAAAATACCAATTTATGCCTTCTACACGCATTATCTTCATGGGTACGCCTGAATTTGCGGTCCCTAGTCTTGAGTTGCTCATAGCCCATAATTATCCCATAGCTGCTGTGGTTACGGCGCCAGATAAGCCCCGTAATAGAGGAAGAAGGGTAACTCCTTCCCCGGTCAAACTTGTAGCGGAAAACTACCAAATCCCCGTACTGCAACCTACGAACCTCAAGGACACAGCTTTTCTAGATATCCTCAAAAGACAGCAAGCTGACTTATACGTGGTAGTAGCCTTCAGAATGCTACCTAAAGCCGTGTGGAGCATACCTCGTTTAGGTACTTTCAATCTGCATGCTTCGCTACTACCCGCTTATCGAGGTGCAGCCCCCATTAACTGGGCAGTTATCAATGGAGAGCCAGTGACCGGTGTCACCACTTTCTTCGTAGAAGAAAGCATAGATACCGGTCATATACTCTTCCAAGACAAAGAATCTATCTATCCCCAAGATACAGCCGGCACTTTGCACAACCGCTTGCAACACAAAGGCGCACAGCTAGTACTTCACACCGTGGGCGCCATTGAACAGGGGAGATATACCCGCACTCCACAAGCACCTACCTCAGAAGAATTACTCAAGACTGCCCCCAAAGTTCACAAAGAAGATTGTCGAATCAACTGGAATCAAAAAGCCACCGCTGTAGTCAACTTTATTCGAGGGCTATCACCGTTGCCGGCCGCGTGGAGCCTCCTGAATGGCCAGGTATATAAAGTACTAGCTGTTAAGTCGGTTCCCGAAGCTTCTACTACTTTGCTGCCGGGCCGAATACACTCCGATGGTAAGCACTACATACATGTAGGCACCCAAAGCTCTTCAGTAGCCCTACAAACTTTGCAGAAACCCGGGAAAAAGCCTCTGCAAGTCGCTGATTTTTTGCGAGGGAATCAGCTATAGACAGCTTTCAACTAGCGTAAGCCTCAGAGACTTTTCATTAAATTTGGTGTCCTAGTAGTCAATGAATTCTCTTCATCCTTTAAAACGCACTCGAACAATATGGAAGAACTTAGATCAACATTAGACCACGCAAAACAAGCCATGGACAAGGCGTACACGCGTGTGCAAGCAGCATTTGCGAAGATCCGCGCCGGGAGAGCTACGCCAAGTATGCTTGACGGAATTCTAGTTGAATACTATGGTAACAAAGTCCCTATAAATCAGGTGGCATCCGTTAGTACTCCTGATGCCAAAACACTGGCTATCAAACCTTGGGAGAAATCGCTCATTGCCGAACTGGAGAAAGCCATTATCAATGGCAATTTAGGCTTTACGCCTCAAAACGATGGTGAAACGATACGAATTAACATACCTCCGCTCACTGAGGAACGGAGGAAAGAACTTGCCAAACAAGTCAAAGGGGAAGCAGAAAAAGGTAGAATAGCTGTTAGGAATAATCGAAAAAGTGGGAAGGAGTTACTGAAGCAGCTTCAAAAGTCAGGCATCTCTGAAGATGCCATAAAAAAGACCGAAGATGACCTTCAGCGTCTAACAGAGCAGCACGTGACCAAAATCGATGCCTTGCTCAAGCAGAAAGAAGCCGAAGTGATGGAGGTATAGCTACACAGAATCAAGCTAGCTGCTGCAGGATTCCAAGGCCAATGTGGGGTGTATCGAATAGGCCAGGGGGATGAGGAAGTAATGGATAGCGATTGAGGTAAGTAGGAGCACAGATAATACTACACTGCTAGCTTGAACTTTTTCCCTGGCATGAAACGCACTACGTTTTTGACCTCAAGCCCCAGAAGTACGCCAGCCATCTGGCTATAAGGCATATTAGCTTGATAGCTTAGCTCATCTAGCGCTACTTCTTTTTGCAGTCTGTCCAAGGTTTGCACTATATTTTTCTCCCTATTTGTCAAGTTAGTGAATCGATCCATGACATTGAGGTTAAGCCGGCGGGCAGTAGGGACATTTTGGTCCCAATTCATCACGTGTACAATATCCGAGATATCCGAAAGCAGGTGTGCTTGATGCGTTTTGATCAAGTTCAAGCAGCCTTGAGAGCGGGCATCATAAATACGCCCTGGGACAGCGAATACTTCTCTATGGTATTCGTTAGCAAAGTGCGCCGTTATCAGTGCGCCACTTCTCTCACCTGCCTCTACTACGATTGTAAGGTCAGAAAGCCCTGCAATAATTCGGTTGCGAGCTGCAAACTGGCGCACTTCTGGCCGTACACACATGGGGTGTTCACTTAGTAGGCAGCCATTTTGCAGCATAGCTACTGCAATATCTTTATTACCAGCGGGATAGACAGCATCTACGCCGCCAGCCAGCACGCCCACAGTAGGTAAGCCATATTCTAAAGCTCTTTGGTGGGCATGCACATCGATACCATAAGCAAGGCCACTGACAACAAGCACAGAGTACTCGCGGAATGCATCCATGAGTGTGTCGACTACTTGCTTGCCGTAGGAAGTTGCCTTTCGTGTACCCACTACACTAACTACCTTGGTCGTATTCAGCTGTGTATGACCTCTAGTATAAATAATGAATGGCGCATCAGGTAAGCGTGCTAGGCGTTCAGGATAGGCATCTTCTTGTAATGTGATGATGTCTATCTTGGCTCTTTCGTGAGCAAGTAGGGTATCCGAAGCTTTGGCTAAGGCATCCTCTCGCAAAATATTGGCTGCCAAACGTTTATAGCCGCCCAGGAGCCTGACGAGCTCTTTGAATGAGCATTGCAGAATGGCTTCCGCAGAGCCCGCGTGGGTAACGAGGCGCTTGATGGTAGCATTGCCAATGCCTTCGGTTTGGCTTAGGGCTATTTGCGATATTTTCTCTTTCCTATTCAAAACCCTCAAATATACTCATTCTTCTCCCGGGAAAAAACCAAAAAACATCACAATTATTTAGCCGCATACCTTAGCAAAGATGCGGTGCATTTACTGCCCAAGCACGCTCCTATTCTACAAAGAAGGGGAGTGGTTGTGTGTGGGGGGGTAATCAGCTGAGCAATTAAAAAGCACTTTTCATTGCCCAATGGCATCCACAATGGTTTCCATTTGGAGATGGCGAGAACCTTTGATTAAGACTGCTGTGTGGTCAAACTTTTGCTTTTTCAAGTGATGAACCAGTGCTGCTTTATCAGGGAAGTGCGTAGCATCTGGGTTGGTTTCTTTAGCAGCAAGCATTTTAGGACCGCAGAGTAGCACTGCCTTATATACTCCTTGTTTCGTGAAGTACCCCAATTCTTGGTGTGACCTTTCACTTTCCGCGCCCAGCTCATTCATCTCGCCTAGAATCAGTACTCTGCTGGTAGCTGGAATACGATGTAGCGCCTCTATGGCGCCCTTCATGGTCTCTAAGTTGGCATTATAGGCATCAAGTAGAATGATTGTGTCTCTCTTTTGCAGAAGCTGAGAGCGGTTATTATTGGGACGATAAACCTGAATTGCCTGCGCAGCTTTTTCTGCATCTACTTTGAAATATTTAGCCACACATAGTGCAGCTGCGATATTGAAAAAATGGAACTTACCTAGTAATTGAGAGGTGATAACTCGACGATCTTCATCCTTATACACTACACCAGGATTTTCCGTGACATACTCACAGTGATAAAAGTCATGTGCTCCTGGATAGGACACAGATTCAGCAAATATGCTAGACAATTTATGAAGAAGCTGATCTGTAGAGTTGACAAACACTGTACCCCCATGTTCAAATAGGTAGTCGTACAGCTCTCTTTTTCCTTCAATGACTCCCTGAAACGAACCAAATCCTTCTATATGCATATGCCCAATCTTGGTAATAAGTCCATAGGTAGGCATAGCAATTTCGCACAACGCAGCGATTTCTCGCTTATGGTTGGCTCCCATTTCTATAATTGCGATCTCAGTTTCGGGCTTAATGGACAAGAGTGTCAACGGCACCCCAATGTGGTTGTTGAGATTATCCTCAGTAGCAACCACCTTGTAGTTACAGCGCAGAACATCTCGCATTAGCTCTTTGACAGTGGTTTTACCGCTAGACCCTGTGATGCCAATGACAGGAATAGTCAATTGCTTCCTGTGATGGTTAGCCAGCGTCTGCAAGACTTTGAGGGAATCATCTACCAATACATAGCGATCGTCATCCTGTTTGTATTGCGCATCATCGACCACTGCTAGTACAGCTCCTTGGCTCAACGCCTGCGCAGCAAACGCATTGCCGTCAAAATTCGCCCCTCTCAACGCAAAAAAAAGCTTGTCTGTGGTAGCATTTCTGGAGTCCGTCACAATACCTTTGCATTGTAGATATTGTTGATAGAGAAAAGCGATAGTTTCATTCATAACTGTTGGTACAAGGGTTGAACATCATTCAATATGCATATTATGCTGGATAAGCCAAGGATACAAGGTATATATTGCGTTCATCTGTAAATTTTTAAATCTGACGCACCATGAAAGCACCTATACCAACCGAGTTACAACCGGAAACGGCAGTACTTGTAGCTCTTTCTACACCCAAACAATCTGCTACTAAAACCCAAGAATACCTGGAAGAGCTCACATTTTTAGCCCATACACTAGGTATTAATGTGCTCGATACCTTTACGCAGCGCCTGGAATACCCTAACGTCAAGACCTTAGTAGGCAAGGGGAAGCTTCAAGAAATAGAAGCCTTTGTTAAGGCATCCCAGGTAGACATGGTCATCTTTGATGATGAGATGACTCCCTCACAAGTACGCAACTTAGAAGCTACGCTACAGTGCAAAGTATTAGATCGTAGCCTGCTTATATTAGACATATTTGCCATGCGTGCCCAGACTACGCAAGCAAGAACACAGGTAGAGTTGGCGCAATACCAATACTTACTGCCACGACTCACCAGGATGTGGACACATCTATCTAGGCAAAAAGGTGGAAGTACGGGCATGCGAGGACCAGGCGAAAAAGAGCTGGAAACTGACCGTAGGATTGTGCAAGCGAAAATAACCCTCCTCCAAAAGAAGCTGCAGGATATAGAACGTCAAAGTATTACGCAGCGCAAAGGCAGAGAGCGGCAAGTACGTGTAGCGCTGGTAGGCTATACCAATGCCGGAAAATCTACACTGATGCGGGTACTTTCCAAGGCTGATATATATGCCGAGGACAAGCTCTTTGCTACTATTGGCTCCACTGTACGAAAAGTAGTATTACAAGGCCTCCCATTTCTACTCACCGATACCGTTGGATTCATCCGAAAGCTACCCCATACGCTCATAGAATGTTTCAAGTCTACTCTAGACGAAATTCGGGAAGCAGATATTCTGCTGCACACAATAGACGTATCACACCCAGCCTACAAAGAGCATATGCAAGTGGTACAAAGTACATTACAGGAGATAGGGGTTGCAGAAGTAGCTACCATTCTGGTGTTCAACAAGATGGACCAGCTATCTCTAGAAGCTCAGGAAGCAGTACAAGAACCCTATCGTAGCCATATGGACTGCCCCGCAGCGTTCATTTCAGCCAAAGAGAGACTTAACATAGACACACTGAAAGAACTCCTTTACCGGCAAATACTTCCGTTACACCGTCAGATCTATCCTAATTACCTGAATCCTACTTGAGGAACGCAAACGAGATAACAAACATTTCCTCAGGTGTGTCCGCACTTTGAGCTACTCCGTAGCAGCACTATCTGCTTCTTCCTCCAGCTTACGTCGGATTGTGGCAGCATCGGAGGGTAAGACTTGTAGTTGTACATTTTTACGTAAATAGGCTGGTACGTTAGCCCATTCTTTGATCGTTGCTTCGTCTAGTGTGGCATTGTAAGGCGTCTTATTCTCCTCTAGACTCATGTGCTCTTGAACATACGGCTGCCGGCCATATAGTGCTGTATCTTCATTGAGTGTAGATGGCGTAGCGGCAGGCTTGCGCAGTTTTGTGCTGCGCTTAGTTGTAGAGCGACGTACTGCTGCTGGCTGTTGTGGTGGGTCGTCAAACAAATAGGCTTGTTGACTGGAGTGTTTAGCGGCATAAGAGGACGGATGCCGTGTAGTGGACTCAGCAGCCTGCTTATCAAAGCCTGTAGCAATAACTGTTACGCGCAGGTTCTCCCGTAATTGTGCATCCGAGCTGTGGCCAAAGATCATCTCTGCATCTACTCCGATTTTATCTTGAATGTAATCCGTGATGACAGTGAGCTCATCCATCTGCAACTCTGACTCTTGCCCTGACACGATAGATAAAAGGATTTTCTTGGCTCCATGGATGTCTTTGTAGTCCAGCAGTGGAGAAGCTAATGCTGCTTCTGCTGCCCTGACGGCTCGCTCTTCACCCTCTGCCTGTCCTGATCCCATAACAGCGGCGCCAGCATCCTTCATGACAGTCTTTACGTCTTCAAAGTCGACATTGACATAACCCGGGACGGTAATAATTTCCGCAATACTCTTGGCCGCTGTGGTGAGTACGGTATCGGCTTGCGCAAAGGCATTTCCTATCGAGAGGTTACCAAGCACGGCTCTAAGGCGATCGTTGAGGATTACGAGTACGGTATCGCATTGCTCCCGCAGCTGCTTGATACCCTCTTGAGCCTGTTGAAG
>JBCBHC010000030.1:0-7597 GCA_038526075.1 Bacteroidota bacterium
CAACGGGCTCGGCACGCTCTGTAGCAGGCTATAATGTATACCAAGCCATCGATGCCTGCGCCGACTTACTAGACCAGTATGGGGGGCATGCGCACGCTGCAGGCCTCACGTTACCCATAGATAATGTATCCGCTTTTCAACAGCGCTTCGAGGAGGTAGTAGCGCAGAGCATCTCTGCAGAGGCACTGGTTCCGCCGCAGTACATCGACTTACCCTTGCGACTAGAAGAGATCACGCCCAAGTTTTACAATGTGCTCAAGCAAATGGCCCCCTTTGGTACCGGCAATATGCGTGCAGTATTTGTGACTGACCAGGTGGTCGTCAAGAGCTATTGCATTATCAAGGACAGGCACCTAAAGTTATATGTATCTCAGCCCAGTACTTCCAATGTTCTGGAGGCCATTGGCTTTGATTTGGCACATTACGAGCCACTTATACAGGCTCGTAAGCCTTTTCGGATGGCTTATACGATAGAGGAGAATAACTACATGGGTGAGCAATGCTTACAGCTCAACATCAAAGATCTACAGGAAACGTAAGCAGCTCGGTAGGGAGTGTTAACGAGGATATTTTTGCTGCCGTGCACTATTCATCTAGTACCGAGCGCTTAGTGTTGGCGCACGAGTCCGCTACCTCCAAGGCAGCATTTATGCGTTTGACGAACCCTTGTAAAGCTTTCCCAGGGCCACAAGCCACGAAGCTTTGCGCACCATCCCGCACCATATGCCGTACTGCTTGTGCCCAGCGTACTGGGGAGGTAAGCTGCTGGAGTAGTTTTTTTTGTATTGCTAGAGGACATATCTCAGGGGCCGCATCTACATTCTGGTATACAGGGCAAATGCCCTGCTGAAAAGTAGCCTGGCGAATGGCCTGCGCTAGTGTCTCTATAGCGGGCTCCATCAGCGGCGTGTGGAAGGCTCCCTCGACGGCCAGTGAATGTATCCCTTTGGCTCCCGCAGCCCTCAGCGCTTGGCAAGCCCGATGAACTCCTACCTCGGTGCCTGCTATGACTAGCTGTCCGGGGCAGTTGTAGTTGACCGGCATAACTAACTCCGGCATCGCGACGCATAGCTCTTCTACCACCTTGTCTTCCATGCCCAAGATAGCGGCCATCGCACCCGGTACCTGCGTACAAGCTGCCTGCATGGCATCAGCTCGCCGGATAACCAATTGGAGGCCTTCTTCGAAACTGAGTACCCGGCTGACTACTAGCGCAGAAAGCTCTCCCAAAGAATGGCCCGCCACCATGGCAGGGGCAAGATGGGAGATAACCTCAGCCGCAATGACGGCATGCAAGAAGATGGCAGGCTGTGCTATCTGGGTGGCTTGTAGGTCTTCTTGCGTGCCCGCGAACATAACGTCGGTAATGCGAAACCCTAGTAAGTCATTGGCCTTTTCAAAAAGGGCTTGCGCCTGCTTGCTACCCTTGTATAGGGCTTGGCCCATCCCTGGAAACTGCGCACCCTGCCCTGGAAATAGATAAGCAACTTTCATGTTGGTGTGAGCTACAGCTTTTCGGCTCCTCTGGTAAGGTACTTTGCATACCCCTCTTTATTACAATGCTGATCGACTCAAAAGTAAGCGCCAAGGTCCTGCTACAAAAGTGGCAAAATTGTCTGGATCAGGGTTTTTATCGTCTTTTGCGCCTTGCTTACCTTCCTGGGCCTTTACGCCCTCCCTACAAGATGATGCGCCGAGAATCTTTGCACCCCAATATCCTTCCTCAGTCCAAAGATTGGCCCATCGTCCAGCTCAATGCACACCTAGAAGAGTTCGTGAAAGAAGTAATTCACAATGCACTGCAAGCAATCTTGGACTCATGCCAAGGTGATGAAGCACTACGGGAAGTATTATGGTGCACAGTACAGCAGGAAAAATTACGTCTCAAACAACGCCCGTGGCGCATAGATCCGCCTGATGAGCTGAACTTCTGGAGCCAAGTAGCCACAGATTTGACTACTCCCCAGAACGCCCCAAGGGTGTTAGAAAATATCATCACGCGCTATGTGCATGAAATAGTAGGTCACTTTACTGCTAAGCATTTTTGGTGCGCAGAGAAGAAGGTAACTTATGCTTTGAGCCAGCTGCTGTGCCCTGTGAGCTTAAAGGGCACTTTGGGTCTAGTAGATACGTATCAACGGCTCCAGGAGCGGATCCATATTACAGGAGAGGTATCACAGCTACGTAAGCTTGCGCAGATAGGTACTATCGTGATGGTACCCACACACTTCAGCCATCTAGACTCCTTAGTTATCGGATGGGTAATCTACATGCTCGGGCTTCCTCCTTTTCTGTACGGCGCTGGGATGAACTTATTTAATAGCATATTTTTCGCTCGCTTCGTGAACAATCTAGGAGTCTACAAAGTAGATAGGCGCAAGAAAAATCTGCCTTACTTGACTACGCTCAAGGCTTACTCATGCGCGGCCTTGCAGCGAGGGTGCCACAGCTTATTTTATCCTGGCGGAACGCGTTCGCGTTCTGGTGCGCTGGAGCCGCGTCTTAAGCTAGGGCTGCTAGGTACCGCCATCGAGGCGCAGCGGAGAAGGTATCATACGCAGGGGTCAAAGGCACCCAAAATATTTGTGGTGCCTGTAGTGTTCAACTGCTCCTTTGTGCTAGAGGCATCATTCTTGATCGAAAGCTATTTAGCCAACCAAGGAATTATACCGGGGATGCATCCGCTTAAGGGCCACCCACCCTGGTACAAACAGCTGCAGTTGGGGATGAATGTGTGGAAGAGAGAAGGTGCCATCCACGTATCTGTAGGCAACGCTATGGATCTACTAGGCAATGTGGTAGATACGTCGGGGGTTAGCTATGATGCGCAAGGCGCCTCTGTAGATACCTATGAGTACTTTCACCGCGAAGAGGCTAGCGTAGATAGTATCTCAAGCAAAGACGAGGTGTGTACCAAAAAGCTTGGCGAAGCAATTTTAGGTGCGTATTACAGATGCAGCTATATATTGGCAAGCCAACTTGTAGCCTTTGCTGCCTTCGAGCTAATGCGAAAAGCGTACTATTCATTATCCCTAGCGGAATTTCTGCGGCGTTCTCCCATAGAAACGGTGCTTCCATACACGACGCTATCGGAGGGCTTTGCCAAGCTGCGGGCAGCGGTACTACAGCTACACAAAGCAAGCAAAGTACACATAGGCAAGTGCTTGAGGCAAGGTAGCACTGCCACCATGATCCAGCACGGACTCAATAACCTAGGTGTATACCACATTCGACGTCCTTTAGCCCGTAATAGCGCCGGAGACATTGTATCCCAAGATTTGAGTACGCTATTCTACTACCATAATAGAATAACAGGCTATGGCCTTGAAGCATATATCTAAGGAGTTTGTAGGCGTCATTGGCGCCGGGAAATTTGGCACCACCATCGCCAACTTACTGGCCCAGAACACGAAAGTTCTGCTGTACGCTCGTCGTCCAGAAAGCATTGAAGCCATGCGCGCAACCCGCACGGCTGCGGGGCAATCGTTGGCAAGTAATGTACAGGTAGTTACACAGCTGGCTGAGATAACACAGCGTTGCCAAGTGCTATTCCCTGTGGTTCCCTCGTCTGCTTTCCTAGCGCTGATGCAGCAGCTTGCCCCCCTCTTACAGCCTGACCACTGGTTAATACATTGTACTAAAGGCTTAGTGGCCGATTGGCCCGCTGGATCCTCTGGCGTACTCTCTACTGCGCTTACCAGAGCAGAAGTCAAAACGATGAGCGAAGTAATCAGCGCCATAAGCTCCGTACAGCAGATCGGTTGCTTGGCAGGCCCTAACTTAGCTGATGAGATTGCCCAGGGGCAGCCTGCTGCTACCGTCATCGCAAGCTCCAGTGCGGACGTAGTGGAAGCGGGCAAGGCGTTACTGCAGGATAGCTGCTTTCAAGTATACGGCAGTAGCGATTTAGTGGGTACGGAGCTATGCGGCGCCCTCAAGAACATGGTGGCCATCGGTGCAGGCTGCCTCAGGGGCCTCGGGTACGGCGAAAATGCCAAAGCGCACTTGGTGACGTGCGGCTTAGCAGAAATGATGGAGATCGGGCGTGCGATGGGCATCCCTGCCCAATCCTTTTTAGGACTAGCAGGCATTGGAGATCTAGTAGCCACTTGTGCTAGTGGCCTAAGCAGGAACTATATGGTAGGATATCAGCTAGCGCAGGGGACGTCCAGTAGTCAGGTGGTGAGCAACAGCGAAGCCACCGCAGAAGGGATTAACACTACCAGAATTATGAAGAGTCTGTCACAGCATTACGCAATGAAGGTCCCCATTACAGAAGGCGTCTATCGCATTCTATTTGAGCAAGCGGACGTACAGGAGGTCATGCAAACGCTACTGACGCAGTCTGTGGCCCGCTGGGCAGTTGCGTAGAGGGAGAGGACAATGGCTTCCAGTTTACCCAGAGCCTACAAACTGCCGTAGAAAACGAATGTCATTCTCTGTGAACAAGCGTACGTCATCTATCTGATACTGCAGCATAGCAATGCGTTCTACGCCCATGCCAAATGCAAAACCTGTATACACGTCCGGATCTATGTTGCAGTTGGTAAGCACTTGAGGATCTACCATACCAGCGCCCATAATTTCTACCCAGCCGGTACGTTTGCACACGCTACATCCCTTACCATTACAAATTCTACAATCTATGTCTAGCTCAGCACTAGGCTCTGTAAAAGGAAAGTAGGAGGGCCTAAAGCGCAGCTTGGTCTTTGCCCCGAACATCTCCTGTACAAAATACAGGAGCGTCTCCTTAAGGTCTACAAAGCTCACGTCTTTGTTGATATACAGCCCCTCTACTTGATGGAAAACACAGTGCGCCCGCGCTGAAATAGCTTCGTTGCGAAATACTCTGCCCGGCGAGATGGTGCGGATAGGGGGTTGCTGGCTCTCCATGACCCTGACTTGCACCGAGGAGGTATGCGTACGTAGGGCCATGTCCGGGTTCCGGGCGACGAAGAAGGTATCTTGCATATCGCGCGCAGGATGATTTTCCGGGAAGTTAAGTGCCGTAAAGTTGTGCCAGTCGTCCTCTATTTCTGGCCCCTTGGATAGGCTAAAGCCAATCCGCTCGAATAGATCTATGATGCGATTACGCACGATCGTGAGCGGATGTAGTCCGCCCAGTGCATGTGCTGGGGGAGGCAGTGTCAAGTCTTCGCCCGTGGTGATGGGCTCCTGAGCAGTGTCCGTAGCGTTCGCTTGTGCGCTGAGGGCCTCAAACTTGGCCCGTGCTGCAGTTTTCAGTTGGTTAAGCTGGGCGCCAATGGTTTTGCGCTCCTCGGGCGCGACTTCTCTTAGCTGCGCAAGCAATGCCGCTACAGCACCTTTCTTGGCTACAAATTTCTTGCGGAACGTTTCCAGGTCCTCAGCATCGTCTACCACAAAATTTGCTATCTCATCACTGAGCCGTTGTATTTCCTCTAGCATGACGGAAGTATTTATGAGCGTCTAATAAAAGTTGGGGATAGGTAGCTAAGCGCAAGATAAGATAAGCCAGCGTGGTAAGCGCTGCACCATCTTCGCGGCCTGTAAGCTTTGCTGACTCGCTCAATATAAAAGGTAGGCTACAGACCTAGGAGTTGGTACGCCGTGTCCTCAGGCGTAAGGACGACGCTGTCTTCCCTTTACCCCACAAGCTTCATTGATGAGACAGCGCAAGCGGCCTCCCGCTAGCAGGCTACACCACCTTCCCTAGGAGCGTCGCTGCTGTGCAGTCATGGACGTGTACGCTTACATATTGGCCTTTAACATAGCTGCCTTTAGGAAAGATGATCACTTTGTTGGCGCTATTTCTACCTTGTAGATAATCCTCAGAGCGTTTGGAAGCACCTTCTACGAGCACCTGGTAGGTCTTTCCAACGCTCTCTTGATTACGCATAAGGGAGTGTACTCGCTGCTTAGTGATGATTTCCTGGAGTCGCTGCTTCTTGACTGCCAGCGGTACATCGTCTGCGTATTTACGGGCGGCCAAGGTGCCAGGCCGCTCGGAGTAGTAAAACATGTATGAGAAGTCGTACTGTACCTCGTCCATGAGCGACAATGTATCCTTATGCTCCTCATCGGTTTCTGAGCAGAAGCCCGCAATCATATCAGAAGAGATACCAAATCCTTCCCCTAGAATGCTGCGAATAGTTGCAATTTTCTGCAAGTACCATGCGCGATCATATGTGCGGTTCATCAATTGTAGTATGCGGCTGTTGCCACTCTGGACGGGTAAGTGTATGTACTTGCAGATATTGTCATAGGCCTTCATGGTATACAAAACGTCGTCTGTAATATCCTTGGGATGTGAGGTAGAGAAACGGACTCTCAAGTCAGGGTGTACACTGGCTACCATGGCCAGTAGCTGTGCAAAGCTGATGACGTTGGCCTCGCGGGCCTTTTCTATAGCAGCTTTGCCTTTGAGGGCAGTATTGGGCGACCATTTGTAGGAGTCTACGTTCTGGCCCAGAAGCGTCACCTCACGGTAGCCCTGCGCAAAGAGGTCTTGCGCTTCCCGGACAATAGAGTGTGGGTCACGGCTGCGCTCGCGGCCCCTCGTAAACGGTACTATACAGAAGGAGCACATGTTATCACACCCCCGCATGATGGAGATGAAGGCCGTGACGCCGTTAGAGTTGAGGCGTACAGGGCTAATATTCGCATAAGTCTCCTCCCTGGACAGGAAGGTATTCACCGCCTTGTGCCCTTCATCCACCCGCTGGACTAGCTTCGGTAGGTCGCGGTAGGCATCTGGTCCCGCTACCAAGTCTACAACTTTTTCCTCTTCTAGCAGTTGGGTCTTGAGGCGTTCTGCCATGCAGCCCAGCACCCCAATGACCATATTGGGGTTGCGTTTCTTTACTTGGTTAAACTGCGCTAGGCGTTTGCGTACTGTTTGCTCGGCCTTGTCACGGATAGCACAGGTGTTGATGAAGACCACATCGGCATCTTCATGCGTAGTCGTCATGACGAAGCCCTGCTGCTGCATAATAGATGCTACGACTTCGCTATCTGCCAAATTCATCTGGCAGCCATAGCTCTCCATGTACAGTTTTGGAGTTGGGCTGATAATAGCGCCCGGCATGGTAGTAGCTTGCGCAAGGGTCTTGCTGTACATGTTTTTTGAGGACTGTGGAGGTATGGTTACTGTGGGAGATAAAAGAGAATGGATCGCACGCTCATGGGTCGATGATGACGTACAAGTCTTCGGTTTTCTTCTTCATAAAATACTTTTCCCGAGCCAGTTTCTCTAGCAGAGCTTTGTCCTGTGTGAGTCCCTCATGGTCTTGCTTTAGCTTGATAATTTGCTCGTGATAATACTGCTTTTCTGCACGCAACTGATTGAGCTTGCGCCACAGACGATATTGCGTGCCAAAATCTTCGAGATCAAAAAAGAGCATCCACACTACAAAGCCTACACTAATCAGAAAGTAAGGATTTTGCGCCCATCGGGGTATCTTTTCTTGGAAGCGAAACATGTTGGGGGCAGCTATATTTGGCCGGGAAATCACGCACAAATAACGCAAAAAAACAGCAAGGCCGCTCATGTTTCGCTTCCAAGAAAAGATACCCCGATGGGCGCAAAATCCTTACTTTCTGATTAGTGTAGGCTTTG
>JBCBHC010000031.1:0-7460 GCA_038526075.1 Bacteroidota bacterium
CGTTGTTGATCACGGATTGAATCTTGAGCCTATTGGGGACGATGTTAGAATCTATGTACAGCTGCTCTAGGTCATCATTCGTGAATTTAGCAACAGACTTTATAGCAAAGTCTCTGAATGCTTTTCGATATCCTGCGCGTTTTTTAAGTATCGTTAACCAGCTCAGTCCTGCTTGTGCGCCCTCTAAGGAGAGGAGCTCAAAATGCTTTGTATCCTCATGTACGGGTACACCCCACTCTTGATCATGATACTGTATGTAGTCTGGGTAATTAGTGTTAACCCAAGCACATCGTTTTTTAGGGACTAATGGCTGAGAAATACACATGGCTGCTATAGTTTAGAGATTGCAAAGCCAGTATACTAACCTCACTCCTGCGGTAACAACCACATCAAGAGACTCTCATACGATTTGCGTGGATCATTGAGTGGGCCAGGACGTAACATCAAGAATGATATCACGCGAGAGGTGGTATGGGGACAAGTGTAGCTCGCAAGACCTGTAGGATATAGCTGAACTTCGCCTTGCTCTGGGAAGAGCTACCCATTCACACTGTATTAAAAGTGATCCCGCTGGGGCTCGAACCCAGGACCCTCTCCTTAAAAGGGAGATGCTCTACCAACTGAGCTACGGAATCATACTTTTGAAAAAAGTGACGCAAAAGTAGCGGAGAATATGAATAATTAAAAGCGCATTGCGCGTTTCTAAACGCTCTACATTTGGCTCTACACAGCACAAAACTCTTCCTCAACTAAATAGATTGTAGCGAAACTTGGGATGAAATTAGCGCAAGAGAAACTGCGAGTAATGCGTACGATAGAGGGATCTAATCTACTAATCTAAAAAGTAAGCAAGTACCACAGTGATAACACCATCTGACAGAGAAACAATTTTAGGGATATAAGCGGTTTTAGTAGTTGCGATATCATCCGATACCTAATAAAATCGGCTTGAGAGGGCTCCTGGCTGGCTGTAAGGATGCTAATTGGCATATGTATTCTATCGCTAAGTATGCGCTACAATAAAGGAGAAATAGCCGCAAAGCGTGCTGTGACTCTCAGGGGAAATCGAGTTAATCATCTTATCCGCCTACACTGCACCAGCTTCCAAGTTTATTCCTCGAACATTAAACTTGTACGAACAATAATCTAATCAAGACTTGTTGGAATATTGGCAGGGTTTGTCAGTAAGTGTAACTTGTGAAGCTATCACGCATACCCTATGCAAGCGCCTCGCTACACTCCCCAAGACATCCGACAGCTTCCGCATCAGCCGGGAGTATATCGATTCTATAATGCACAGAATGAGCCTATCTACGTAGGCAAAGCCAAGGACCTTAAAAAGAGAGTCAATAGCTACTTCAGCAGCACCAAGCAGCATAACCTGAAGACCCGCCGCATGGTGGCAGAAATTGCGACCTTGGAATTTACTATTGTGAACTCTGAGTATGAGGCGCTGCTTTTGGAGAATAACTTGATTAAGAAAGCACAGCCTAAGTACAACATCCTACTCAAAGATGGCAAAACCTATCCTTATATCTGCATCACCCGAGAACGCTTCCCCAGAGTCATCCCCACCCGAAAGGTATCGCCTAAGCTAGGTAAGTACTATGGCCCTTTTACTGATAAGAAGGCCATGTATCAGATTCTGGACCTGATCAGGCAGTTGTATCCCCTACGTACCTGTAATTACGATTTGTCTGAGAAGAACATTCAAAAAAAGAAATTTAAAGTTTGCCTAGAATACCACCTGGGCAACTGCCTAGGCCCCTGCGAAGGCCATCAACAGGCGTCAAGCTATGATCAAGACATTGGGCAGATAACGCACATCCGAAAGGGGAACATACAAACGCCAAGAAAGGAGCTGCGAGCAAAAATGATTCAAGCGGCTGAAAAGCAAGCCTATGAGGAAGCACAGGCGTGCAAGGAAAAGCTAGCCGCCTTGGATGCTTACCAGGCCAAGTCGCTCGTCATCAATCCCACCGTAGGCGACTTAGACGTCTTTGGCATTGTTTCGGATGAGGAAGCTGCCTTTGTGAGCTACCTACAAGTCAAAACCGGCGCTATCACTTTTACCCAGACGGTAGAAATAAAAAAGAAGCTGGAAGAAGCCGACGAGGATGTCTTAACGTTTGTCATCTTTGAGTTTAAAGAGCGGTACGGGGGACAAGCACCGGAAGTCCTCACCAACCTTCCGCTATCCATAAATCTAGACAAGCTCCTGTTGACCGTACCCAAGATCGGCGACCGAAAAAAGCTGGTAGACCTTGCCATGAAGAATGCTTTCTTCCTTAAGAAGGAAAGGTTTATCCGCAAGACTACGCAGCAAGAGAAGAGTAACCACACGCTCCTGCTCCTGCAGCAAGACCTACAGCTTAAGCAGTTACCCATACACATCGAGTGCTTCGATAACTCTAACATACAAGGGAGCAGCCCCGTGGCGGCCATGGTGTGCTTCAAAAACGGCCTGCCTGCCAAGCGCGAGTACCGCCACTTCAACATAAAGACAGTCACAGGTCCCGATGACTTTGCGTCCATGCATGAGGTAGTGAGTAGGAGGTATCGACGGCTAGTAGACTTGGGCGTTACGCTGCCCGATCTTATTGTAATAGATGGCGGTAAAGGCCAGCTAAGTGCTGCCGTGCGCGCCCTCAAGGAAGTCGGCATCTACGGCCAAGTCCCTGTAGTAGGCATCGCTAAGCGGCTGGAAGAGATCTATGTCCCAGAAGATCCTTATCCGATACATATCAGTAAAAAGTCAGCATCGCTCAAGCTACTGCAGCGCGTACGCAACGAAGCGCATCGGTTTGCAATCACCTTCCACAGAGACCAGCGTAGCAAAGCAAGCCTTGGTAGCGCCCTGGAGCATATCCTTGGCATCGGCCCTAAAACCATCGACATACTGCTGAGACAATTCAAGTCCATGAAAAATATCCGAAGCGCTAGTCTAGAGGAGCTAGCGCAACACATCGGGAACAAAAAAGCGGCTTTGCTGAAGGAAGGCCTGAAGGCGGAGGAATGAGGGCATGGATACTTAGTACTTTGTACCTGTGCAGCTGCTGATCACTCCTGCCTGCGGCTACCCTTCCTTTGTAAGGAGAAAAGAAATGGCTGAACAGTTGCCACATTTTTATAACACCTTCCAACGAACGCACTATACTTCGTGCGAATCTGCTACACTTTACTAATATTGCACCTTCACTGAACTCCAAGCATTGATGAGCAAAAAAGGACGTGTACTTGTGGCGATGAGCGGTGGCATAGACAGCTCCGTCGCGGCTGTTCTACTCCACGAGGAGGGCTACGAAGTTGTAGGCCTTACAATGAAAACATGGGACTACGCTAATAGCGGAGGGAGCAAGAAGGAGACTGGCTGCTGTAGCCTAGACTCTATCAACGACGCCCGCAATATAGCAGTAGCGCTAGGGTTCCCGCACTTGATCCTAGATATCCGAGAGGAATTTGGGGACTATGTTATTAACCACTTTACCGGCGAATACTTAGCGGGACGCACCCCAAACCCTTGTGTGTTGTGCAATACGCACATCAAGTGGGACGCGTTACTCAGACGTGCCGACAAACTAGACTGCACTCACATAGCCACCGGGCACTATGCCAAAGTACGCAAGGAGTGTGGCCGCTACATCATCTCTAAAGGCAAGGACTTGAACAAAGACCAATCGTATGCACTGTGGGGTGTATCACAGCAAAGCCTCAGCAGAACACTATTGCCCTTGGGTAGCTTAACCAAGCCAGAGATCCGGAGCATGGCGCAAGCACGCGGCTTTAAAGATTTACTCAATAAGCCTGAGTCCTACGAAATATGTTTTGTGCCTGACAATGACTACCGTGGCTTCCTAAAGCGTCGGGTACCTACGCTGGAGGCACAAGTGCGCGGTGGGGATTTTGTGCTAGAAGATGGTTCCGTAGTAGGGCAGCACCAAGGCTATCCATTCTACACCGTAGGACAACGCAAGGGCTTGGGGATTGCTCTGGGATATCCTGTGTACGTTACCGAGATCCGGAAGGATACCAATCAGGTGGTACTAGGTACCTTTGACGAACTGGCACGCGATGGCATGTATGTCAAGAAGCTCGCCATGGGCAAATACGCCAGCCTAGAAGGTAAAAAGTTAGATACCATCACTAAAGTACGCTACAATGATGCGGGCACGCCGGCGGTAGTAGAACAGACAGGCGACACGATGAAGGTATTCTTTGGCAAAGGCGTGCATGCGATCGCACCTGGCCAGGCCGCTGTCTTTTACGAAGGGGACGATGTGGTAGGTGGAGGCTGGATCACGGCTTCCTTTCGTCAGCGTCAAGCACGCGCTGCTGCCCTACAGCAGGCAGCTCAGTTAAGTTAGGTCACACCCCATGACTCTGTCGTCTTCAAATTTCATCAAAGCCCTTACGTGGTTTATCCTCAGCCTTGTGGTGAGTTGCGGTAACGACGCGATTATGAAGTATATAGGCGTGCGTTTAAGCCCCTGGCAGGTAGCCTTCTTTCGTTGCTTATTCGGCACCATTACGTTGCTGCCGCTAATGTTTTATCAGCGCCGGGGAGGCATGATCACGCAGCGCCCACTGCTACACCTACTACGTGGCGGCCTACTGTTTGTAGCTGTGGGGTTATGGAATCAAGGGGTACAGACCTCCCCCATTACTACGGCGACGCTCATGAGCTTTACGATACCTATTTTTGTGCTGATCATGGCTGCCATACTGCTTCAAGAACAAGTAGTGTGGTCTGTATGGTTGGCTACGCTGTTAGGGTTCGTCGGTGTAGTCCTTGTACTAAAGCCCGAGGGCAACGCATGGCATCTGGGGTCGCTGTCTTTTGTGGCGTCTGCTATGCTCTTTAGTTTGCTAGACATCGTTAACAAGAAATACGTTGACCAAGAGCCCATGCTGTGCATGCTCTTCTACCCTACCCTCATTGCTACGGTGCTTACTGCTTGGCCTGCGTGGGGAGCATGGCAGCCCCCCACACCTACTGAAATTGCTTGGCTACTGGTGCTGGGCATAGGAAGTAACTTAATCCTTTACTTCATACTACGCGCCTTTTCCTTAGTCAATGCTTCTGTACTGGCTCCCTTTCGGTACTTAGAGCTGCCCCTGTCCGCAAGTGCGGGATGTATACTCTTCCAGGAATTCCCCAGTACTCATAACTATGTAGGTGCCAGTATCATTATCCCTTGCACGCTGTTTGTAGTGTATCATCAAAGCCGAAAAGCATAGCAGTACATCAGCTGATGGAGGTAACAACGCAGTGCTCAGCATAGTCATGGTTGTCATGTCTGATTGCTAGCCTCCCCTCTCAGTGAAAGGACCAGTCCTTCCCACGATGACAGTGGGGCTTGGAGCCTGAAAGCAGTATGCTAATGCCTATCTACCCAGCAGCGCCGCCATAGCTATTGAACTAACTCCAAGTCCACAGTGCGTTGTGTTAGGTCACATGCTTTCACGCTGACCTGTACCTGGTCACCGAGGCGATATGTTTTCCGGGAACGTCGGCCTACGACTTGTAAGCCTCTGTCGTCTACTTCATAAAAGTCATCCTGCAGGTCAGCCAACCGCACCATCCCTTCGCATCGGCTACCTTCTAGCTCTATGTAAATACCCCACTCCATGATGCTGCTTATGACGCCCGTAAGCACCTGGCCCTGTAATGTCTGCATCCACTCCACTTGCTTATACCGTATAGAAGCTCTTTCGGCACTAGTAGCTACCCGCTCCCGTTCGGATGCATGCTTACATTTGGCTTCGTAAGCCTTGCTATCGGCTTGAAACTGTTTGCGCAAAAATTGCTTCAGCAGGCGATGTACCATGACGTCTGGGTAGCGTCTAATGGGCGAAGTAAAGTGAGTGTAACGCTCAAAGGCTAAGCCAAAGTGTGGCTTGGCGTCTGTTGTGTAAAGCGCCTTAGCCATCGTGCGTATCGCCAGGGACTGGAGTATATTCTCCTCAGCCTGTCCCATCACCGCCGTCGAGATGGTATTTAAGGTCTGGGGAATGGACTTCTGTTTGGTTGCGGGAGGGTACCCTAGCTGCTTCGCCAGAAAAAAGAAGTCGCTAAGCTTATCAGGATCAGGGCTATCATGAACACGGTAAATGAACGGCAGCACTCTGCCGGGCACCATGTGGCTTATCTGTGTGGCCACTTGATGGTTAGCCAGTAGCATCAACTCTTCTACCAGCTTGTGCGTGTCTTTACGTACCTTAGATATCACTTTTAGCGGCTTCCCACCATCGTCTAGCTGAAACTTCACCTCGGCAGTTTCAAAATTGATGGCTCCCTGGCTAAACCGCTGCTGGCGTAGCTTCTGGGCTAAGCTATTGAGTACTGTAAGTGCTTGGCACAGTGGTCCTTGCTGTTGGTCTATGACCTGTTGTGCTTCTTCGTAGGTAAAGCGCTTGTCAGAGTGAATAATCGCTTCACCTAGCCATTGCTGGTGTATCTTACCATCAGCGTCTAACTCAAATACCACCGAGAAAGTGAGCTTATCTTCGTGCGGGCGCAGCGAACACAGCTCATTAGAGAGCCGCTCAGGGAGCATAGAGATAGTTCTGTCTACTAGGTATACCGATGTACCACGCTCATAGGCCATCTGGTCGAGTAAACTACCCTCAGGGACATAATGGCTCACATCTGCTATGTGTATGCCCACTTCATAGTGGCCGTTGGGCAGCACACTAAACGATAGCGCGTCGTCGAAGTCTTTAGCATCGTCAGGGTCAATGGTACATGTGGTCACTGCTCTGAAGTCACGCCTGCGGGCTATTTCCTGGTCAGTAAGGATATCTGGGATCGCCCTGGCCGCTGCTAAAGCTTGCTTGGAGAAGCGCGTGGGCAAGTCAAACTCGGCCATGATCGCATGCATCTCTACTTCGTGTTTTCCCGCTGGCCCTAATACTTCCTTGATAACGCCTGTAGGATTTTTCTTGCCATTAGGCCATCCAGTAACCTGTACAATGACTTTGTCGCCATCCCGGGCCTTTTTGCTGTTCTCAGTATCCAGGAAGATATCGTAGTGCATACGCCTCCCATCTGGCACTACAAAGGTGGCCTTATCATGGCGTTCCAGCCGCCCTACAATGGGCGCTTGGCTACGTTCTACAATCTCTACGACTTTCCCGGATGGGCGTTTTTTACACCTTGAGTACAACAACAGTACACGTACTGTATCGCCATTGAGGGCGCCCAACAAATTCTCATGCTTAACCCAAATATCTTGTGTACTTTCTGGCCCTACGATATATGCGTAGCCTGGGCTCACATAATCAACCTGGCCTAGTACATAACGTTCTCTATCCAAGAGGTGATAGCTGGTCTTGTTACATTGCTGTAGTTTACCTGCCTTCTCAAGAGCTAGCGCAGCAGCACGGATAGCCTGATGCTCTGCTCGCTTGGTCGCGTGCAATTGTTCATATAACTGGCGCATGGTGTAGCGCTGAGTAGG
>JBCBHC010000032.1:0-7335 GCA_038526075.1 Bacteroidota bacterium
CAGGTAGTAGTGTTATAAACTTCGTTTAAAGCCTAAAAAAGCCGATAAGGGTACCTGAGTAGTTACGTTCTTTGAGTACTACTTGGAACAAAAAGTGCGATAGTAGCTTCATCTAATTGATAAATAGCTTGGGCCGCTAGATAACCACGTGGACAGATGTATATTGCGGCCCTATTCCCTCACAAGGAAGTTTAATGATGCAAAAGCTGCCTAAACGACACGAAGACTACGCAAGCTGGTACAACGAACTAGTCAAAAGAGCGGATCTAGCAGAGAATTCAGCTGTGCGTGGCTGTATGACTGTTAAGCCGTACGGATTTGCTATTTGGGAGAAGGTACAAGCTACTCTCGACCTTGCTTTCAAAGTTACGGGGCATGCTAACGTATACTTGCCGCTGTTTATTCCTAAGTCTTATTTGAGCCGTGAAGCGGCACACGTAGAAGGCTTTGCTAAAGAGTGCGCTGTAGTAACGCACTATCGCCTCAAGAGCAGTGCTGATGGCCAAAGTGTCGTGGTAGACCCTGATGCCAAATTAGAAGAAGAACTCATCGTAAGGCCTACGTCGGAGGCAATGATTTGGCATACTTACAAGAACTGGATACAGTCCTACAGAGACCTCCCCCTTTTGACAAACCAATGGAACAACGTAGTACGATGGGAAATGCGCACGCGGCTATTTCTACGTACTACCGAAATACTATGGCAAGAAGGCCACACTGCCCATGCCACAAGCGCGGAGGCAGAACGTGAAGCCCGGCAGATGCTAGATATTTACTACAACTTTGGTAAAGACTATATGGCGATGCCTCTGCTCAAAGGCATTAAGACTGAGTACGAGCGCTTTGCGGGAGCGGAACAAACCTATACCATAGAGGCACTCATGCAAGATGGTAAAGCACTTCAGGCAGGAACGTCGCACTTTCTGGGACAGAAGTTTGCAAAGGCTTTTGAAGTTACCTTCGCCAATCAAAGTGGCCAGCTGGATTATGTGTGGGGTACATCGTGGGGAGTGACTACGCGCCTGATAGGGGCCTTGATTATGACACATTCCGATGACGATGGTCTGGTGCTACCACCCAAGCTAGCCCCCATACAAGTAGTCATCATCCCCATCTACAAAAACGATGCGGAGCGTGAAGCGATCACAGCGCAAGCTATAGCAATACGACAGTTACTCGAAGCCCAAGATATAGCTGTAAAGTTCGACGAGCGCGACACACATAAGCCAGGTTGGAAATTTGCTGAGTACGAGCTCAAAGGCGTGCCTTTACGCATAGCCATCGGCCCTAAAGACCTGAAAAATCAAACAGTAGAGTTGGCAAGGCGGGATACTAAAGAAAAGCAGATCATTCGTAAGGAGCATTTAGCGACTCATGTCCCCCAACTACTGACCGAGATCCAGGACAACCTATACCAGCGGGCACTACGCTTTAGAGAGGCCAATACCACGCTAGTAGATGATTACGAGACGTTCAAGAAAGTACTAGCAGAGCAAGGCGGCTTTGTATTAGCACACTGGGACGGTACTACTGAGACCGAAAGAAAAATTCAAGCTGATACCAAGGCCACCATTCGTTGTATTCCGTTAGAAGCATCACCAAAGCTAGGTAAGTGTGTCTACTCAGGCAGAGCTTCGGCACAGCAAGTAGTCTTTGCACAAGCATATTAGCGCATCTTAAGCCTTCTCCCCTACTATACAATGGCACCGCGAGAATTTGTTTATAATCTTTGCTAGTGCCGCACTCTTTGGGGCTGTATAGATCTCCCAAAGCCTGTTCAACGCGTGTAGGTACACTGCGCTCATTAGCGTAGCGTACCAAAATGGTAACGGCCGAATACGCTAGAAATCCCAGACTATTTTCCAGCCATGGGATGCTTTGCGCAATCTACCCCTCCCTCTGTAGCGTGTCTCAAGAATAAAGGAACGCTAAAAGAAAAAATCGGAGATCTATACAAGAACTTTTGCGACGAACTTGGCCAGCAACAGGAAATGCTGCCCGCATACAGCGTATCGCTGTCAGAACTTATCGATCGTATACTGGAGGTGACTTATTGAAATAATATAATGCCTCAGAGGCGCGCCAAACTACAAAGCCTGGCTGTAATCTATGGCAGTGAAGCTCCTCTTCCCAAAGATGTTCCTCCCGAAGAGGTCACAGGTAGCGCTATAGCTTTTGTCAACAGTCGTTTTATTGCTCGGTGGTAATGTGCAGCGAAAAGGTGCGATAACCTGGGTAACTAAATCGCCTAACATGCTGAACGTTGCTTTAACGCGCGCTAAGCACTTCTGCTTTGTGGTTGGGAACCACAACGTATGGTCAGCACAACCGCATTTTAGCACTCTGGCACAATGCATTGATATTATCCATCCTGAGCAAAGTATTCCGCCTATATGGGACTGAGTAGTTGGCCTTGTATGTGCAATGCGCCCTGCGATTCGTCTGTATCCTTGGCATCGCTTACCTCTGCAGACAGCTACAGCTGCGCGTTCAAGTGTCAAGGTACTCGTCTTCAGAAAACTGCTTGAGTGGGAATCTCACCAGCAGGTAGTAGTTGATGCCCCAACCATGGTTGCCATGCTGCCCCCAGCCTAATACTTCGTACGGAATGTGGTTGAAGGCTTTGCTGATGCGTAACCTAAATTTATACCGAATGGTCAGGCCGGCATACAGGCTCGCCCAAACTTTAGCTTGTATTCCACCTACTAGCTCGAACCACTGAGCCCACGCCCTTTTATGTTTAGTATCAACCACTGGACCATGGCCGACTAAGCTGGGGACATCTGTGTTTCCACCAGCGTGAGCATAAATTACACGGCTTTTTAAATGGTCCTCAAACAAAGATATCGCGCATCTAAGACCAAGGGATGCCACGTTGCTATCAGGTGTTCTAGATATAAAATTATAATCCAGTCCTGCCCGAAAGTACTGCCCTTTGTTCGTATATACAGAGTATACTTGCTGCTTTTTGTTGTGTCCCTCTCGTTTAAGGCTTCCAAAGCCATAACCCCCTGTTATCATCAGGCGTGTGAAGTCTACGGAGCTACTTACTTCGCATTGTGGACCAGTACCCTCATAGGCTCCGTAGTACGCTGGACGCATAATATCTGTGCCTATCCTAAAATCCGTAGGACCTAGATATGCTTTTGCCTGGCTAGCAGTAGGAACAGCTAGCAGGCAGTGTAGGAGGGCAATGCTAAAGATAAATCTGTACATCAGGGGAGTCATTATAGCTGCTGAGTTGTGAGTTAAGAACCCTGATCTCCTTAGCTTCATCAAAGTCGACATTATCTATCGTGTACTGATAGGCACACCCGCATTGTGGGGATATAAGCGTGGCTTTGCAGGTATACTTAATGGTGAGGGTCGCAATATGAAGTACTTTATCGTCGTCTCTGAAGTACTTGACGGTAAACACAAGCTTACGCACGTCTGGATCTAGCATAACGGTATGGCTGCGGCCTGCAGCAGTTACTTCTGGATTGGCTCCTTCTCTACCAGGTGTAAATGAATGCACATTTAGGAATCTCGCGGTCTTTTTCTCTTTAGGAGAAAACACGATAGTTAGCTGGGCAGTGAGTGGCGTACGATTGTCCCTAGGGTCTCTGCAGCTATTAGATATACATAGGAGCAGCCAAGTAGCGGCTAGCAGCGTAGTGGCAAACTTAGGCATGGCGAAGTAAGTAATGTGCGTCAATGTGTAAGAGGGAAATAAGCTATTGGTAGACCATTCAAAACTACAGCAAAATCAGTGAAAGGTGATAAGATGGACTACTATCATGAAGACGAGATAAGTACTACCCCGTGTTTAGAAGGTGCGTAGCTGCTTGGGAATGTTCCCGGAAGCATCTGCTGGGCAATGAAATTTATTGCTAAATTCGCGAGCTGCTCAAAGAGCGTTTTATGGCTGTACTGATCGCTGAGAATATTACTAAATTCTACGGCTCTTTGGGCGTGCTACAGAACATCAACTTAGCGGTAGCACAGGGAGAAATGGTCGCTATTATGGGACCTTCTGGAGCGGGGAAGAGCACTTTACTGCATATACTGGCTACACTAGACCAGCCTGATAGCGGCTCTCTCAGGCTAGGCAATACGGATTTGTTGACGCTAAAACATCAAAAGCTAGCCACCTTTAGGAATCAACAGATAGGCTTTGTATTTCAATCACATCATCTACTACCTGAGTTTACAGCCCTGGAGAATGTGTGCATGCCCGGCTATATAGCAGGGGGAGACAGGCAGGCCTATGAGCGACGGGGAAGAGATCTGCTAGCATTACTCCAGTTGACCGATCGTGCACAGCATCGTCCCAGCATGCTCTCAGGAGGTGAACAACAAAGGGTGGCGGTAGCCCGAGCACTCTTCAATAACCCTCAAGTAGTCTTTGCTGATGAACCTAGCGGTAGCTTAGATACCAAAAACGCGGCCAGTCTTCATACTTTGTTGCTGGAACTCAGAGAAACTTTAGGGCAGACATTTGTGTTTGCGACACACAATAAGGACTTTGCGAGTATGGCTGACAAGACGCTTTTCATAAGGGATGGACAGCTTGTATAAAGGGCAACACATTTACAAGTAAAATACAGATCATATGAACACAATAAAGAAACTGTATCTGACAACGATAGTCGTAGAATTAGGAGCACTATTGATGTGCTGCGACCCAGGAAATCCCGATACAAGAAAGCCTAAAGAAGATAATATAAAGTCGGTCGATACTGATGCCAAGCAGGAAAAGTCAGAAAACAAGGTAAGGCCTGTTGGTAATGATGACAGAAAGGAAAAGCCAGAAGCCAAGATAAGGCCTGTTGGTAATGATGACAGGCATAAAAAGCCAGGAGTCAAAGTAAGGCCTTTTGGTAATGATGACAGAAAGGAAAAGCCGAAAGCCAAGGTAGATAAAAGCCTGCCCAGCACTCCTCCAAAGCCCACACCGTCTAGTAATCATCCAATGCCGTTAGTTAACCAGAACAGCGCAGCTGTACAGGAGCTTCAGCGGGAAATTCTACGTAAACTTGGTGACAATGATTCGTTGAAGAAAGAGATAAACAGCAAGCTCAAGGATAATCTCAAAAGTTATTTGAGAGATATCACTGAGTTTTGCAGATGGAAAAGACGTATACAGCTGAGCGATATTGAAACGATCCTAACTGGAGTGGAAAAAGCCATAGATGCTGTTAGCGACGACAGTAGGGTATCCAAAGCCACGCGTAGTAGCCTTAACTTAGTTACAAGGGTTGGTAGGGTAAGAAGCATTAGTGGAGTTTTCAATATCGTACCCCAGCTACGCAGGCTAGGAAAGCAGTTGATCACTCTAAAAATAGCGCTCCAGAAGCAGAAGAAAAATAAGCGCAGACTCCTCGCTACCTCCTGACCTATGGTCTGGAAGTGTTGTTGCTACTTTGCCTTTGAACTTTTGGTAATCCCAAGTACGCTTAATCTTGCTTGCTACTTCGTCGTCCAGCTACAGTCTAATTTTACAGAACGATTGACTCATGAGTATTTCAAGAGGGAGGCAGTATATGACTGCTAGTGTGCTGTTTTCTTTTTTAGGTGGATTAGGCGTCAAACTAGCTAGTAATATCCCGGTGCTAGAGATTATCTTTTTCAAGTCGCTTGTCACGCTCATTGTCAGTTACTGCACACTGCAGTACCGCAGCATATCCATATGGGGAAGCCACAGCAAGATACTCGTATTGCGCAGTGTTGTGGGGCTCCTAGGGCTTTTCTGTTTCTTCACCAGCCTACAAAATATGCCCCTAGCCAGCGCCATTACTATCCAGTATACATCCCCCATATTAATGGCTGTTCTTAGCATCTTTATTGTTAAGGAGTACGTTATGCCATGGCAGTGGATCTTTTTCTTAATTTCTTTTATCGGAATAGTATTCATAAAAGGATTCGACCCTAATACATCCCTCTTCTATGTACTGGTAGGGCTTACTGCCTCGTTGTGTAGGGGGCTTTCTCACAACCTTGTGAGGCGTATTCACGGTAAGGAGCACCCATTTGTGATTATGTTTTACGCAACATCAATCTCCATAGTTGCTACTGGGCTATATCTATGCTACAACTTCGTAGCGCCTCAGCCGTACGAATGGGTTATGCTTGCCGTTATGGGAGTCTGCTCATGCTCATCACACTATTGCATGGTATGTGCTTATCAACAAGCACCTATATCGAAGCTAGCATCTATCAGTTACCTCCCTATTGTCTACGCTTTTGTGGTCAGCTACTGCTTTCTTCAGGAAACCTTAACGCCCATGACTTTGATTGGTATCGTCTTGGTACTAGGCGGTGTTTTCTTAGATCTTCTTTGCAGGGAAAGAGTTAAGAAGCGTTCAAATCAGATTACTGAGGAAGCCAGTTAAACTTACTTGTGACCCATTAGGTTGCGCTACATTACTGAGCATGTCAGGACACAGTAAATGGGCCAATATAAAGCGCCGTAAAGGAGCTGTAGACGCGAAGAGGGGACGTCTGTTCGGGAAACTCGTCACAGAAATCATAGCAGCCGTTAGACAAGGAGGTGCATCCCCAGACGGAAATCCTCGCTTGCGACTTGCCATTCAGAATGCTAAAGGAGCCAATGTCCCTAAGGATAACATTGAGCGTGCTATTGCTAAGGGCCATAAAAGTGATCATGTAGCGTATGAGACGGTTACCTACGAAGGCTATGCACCTTACGGCATAGCCATGATTGTAGCGTGTGTAACTGATAATTTAAACCGAACGGTAGCTGCCGTGCGGGCAGCATTTACTAAGTGTGGGGGTAGTTTAAGCAAAAGCGGTTCATTGGCCCATCTATTTGACAGGAAAGGAGTTTTTGTGCTCTCGCAACAATCGGTGCCTGACCAGGATGCATTAGATTTGGCCATGATAGAAGCTGAGGCCGAGGCTATTACCTCCGAAGAAGATTACTTGTACGTCACCTGTCCTTTAGAAGCTTTTGGCAGTGTCCAGAAGGCATTAGAGGCGCTACAGCTCGTTCCAGAATCCGCTACATTACAGTATATCCCACACGCCTCTGTTGCTGTACAAGGAAATGCTGCAGCTACAGTAATGAAACTTATCGAAGCGCTAGAAGACAATGTGGATGTCCAGACTGTGTAGCACAATGCCAGTCTTGACCCAGTATTAGCCTAACAGCAAACTAATATGTCCCTGATCAAAAATAGGTTGTTACGATATTACACGCGCAAGCTGACCAAGAAGTCTAGCGCTAAGAGGGAAAATATAGGATTTAAGTATGCCAAGGCTATTGGGATTCTATACAGTGATAGCAGCCAGGAAAAAGATGAAGTAGTGCACGAGTTTGTTGAACACTTAGAA
>JBCBHC010000033.1:0-7072 GCA_038526075.1 Bacteroidota bacterium
ATGCCCCTGGCGAGACAACTGGTACACCAGCGGTTAGTCCAACTCGGTCCTCTCGTACTAAAGTCAGATCCACTCAAAATTCTTACGCCCACAACAGTTCGGTCCCTATCTGTTGTGGGCGCTAGAAGCTTGAGAGGAGCTGACCCTAGTACGAGAGGACCGGGTTGGGCAAACCGCTGGTGTATCAGTTGTGACGTCAGTTGCACCGCTGAGTAGCTACGTTTGTAAGAGATAAGTGCTGAAAGCATCTAAGCACGAAACTCGCCTCAAGATGAGGCTTCCTTTGAGGGCGGTTATAGACGATGACCTTGATAGGCTGCAGGTGTAAAGTCAGAAATGGCAAAGCTGAGCAGTACTAATTGCCCGAACGCTTCTTGTGTCCCGCTTCGCTTTTGCAATTTTTTAGTTGAGATTATCAAAGATCCGAAGGTGACTCAGTCACTAATCATTGATAACTCACAATCAAATATTTATAACTAATCTGGTGACTACAGCGCTGGGGTCCACCTCTTCCCATCCCGAACAGAGAAGTTAAGCCCAGCAGCGCCGATGGTACTGCCGTAAAAGGTGGGAGAGTAGGTCGTCGCCATCCTTTTATTAAAAAGCACTTCTACCACTAGAAGTGCTTTTTTTGTGCCGTTTGCAGTCTCTCCGTCGTAGAGTCACATGTTAGTATCTTCCAGAATTCGAACACAGTCAGGTGTCTCAGTCAAGCTGTGCTCTCCCAGCATCCCTTAATGCTTCATCGCTATTTAGCTACACAGCATTAGAGCTTCCTAATAACTATTCAGGTGTTAAAAAATCCCCTCCTGAGCTCAGGAGGGGGGTGTCCATAGGACGAAGTACTCTGAAACCAATATAAGAAGCGCAATGAGCGCCCTGAGTAGTCATATTTTGTAAACCATGATGCTCACTCATTTGTGAGTGTGTCAACGCCTTCCCTAAAACCTTCTGCTGTGCAGCAATGCGCAAAGCTATTGGCTTCCATCTGGTAGCCATTTTCGTTGGGGTTAGAGGCAGCATTGGTACAGTTGACAAGCATACCTACGGCTAGGGGGGAGTTAGCCATAATTCTTCGCAGGATCTCCTTTCCTTTCTTAAGCATAGCATCTGGATAGCTGACTACGTGCCCTATGAGGCCGATATCTTTGGCCGCTGCCGCCGTGATTTCTGCGCCTGTCATCAATAGTTCCGAAGCGCGTGTCTTTCCTATTAAGTGAGTAAGGCGTTGCGTACCTCCAAAACCAGGGATGAGCCCCATGGCTACTTCGGGGAACCCGAGCACAGCATTTTCTGATGCTACGCGCAGGTGACAAGCCAATGCCAGCTCAAAGCCCCCATCGTGTGCCCGTCCATTGACTGCTGCCAAGATCGGCTTGTGACAGTTCTCGATTAGTGCGAAGGTCTCTTGTCCATTTTCAGCAAATTTCCTGCCATTGAGCTCGTTAAGCGCTTTGATCTCTTCTAGGGGAGCGCCCGTAGCAAAGACCTCGTCTCCAGTACCAGTAATGATCGCACTCTTGATGTCATTGTTGTCATACACTTCTTGTATAACCTCCCTCAGCGCATCGATGCATGCTGTACTCAAGGCGTTTTGTTGTCCAGGATTATCTAAGGTGATAATTAGAATGCCCTCCTCTAACTCAGTTTTGAGTAATTCCAATGGTTTCATAGCTAGGTATAGAATAGGTGTGAATATTAAACGTAAGCAGAAGCATTTTTGTACAAGAGCTACTGTATATTACGCCTTGTCATGCTTCTTCTAGACTGTGATGGGTATCTTGATTGGCTTTGCTCAGATGTGTTACGGTATCAAAAGAGTCGTGCGTTATCCCACCAAAATCCTCCTGTCCTTCATAGTCCATAAACTTAGTATACTTGCCAACGAATTTCAGCGTTACACTGTCCAGAGATCCATTGCGGTGCTTGGCTACGATGACCTCAGCCATACTCTGCGTTGGCGCGCCTGCTTCATCCTCGGTAATACCGTAATATTCAGGCCGGTACAAAAAAAGCACCATATCAGCATCCTGCTCTATAGAGCCTGACTCTCGCAAGTCGGATAGCTGTGGCCGTTTATTGCCTCCCCGCGTCTCTACGGCTCTGCTTAGTTGTGATAGCGCTATAACGGGGACGTCTAGTTCTTTGGCAATGCTCTTGAGTGCACGCGATATAGAAGCAATTTCTTGTTCACGGTTACCTGCCCCTTTCAGGGTCTCGCCGGACATAAGTTGAAGATAGTCAATGACGACGAGCCCCAAATTGTGTTTGGCCTTGAGTCGCCGACATTTGGCTCGCAGCTCAAATACCGATAGGGCAGGCGTGTCATCTATGTAGATAGCCGCTTGCGATAGTTTCGAAGTCTTGTAATGAATTTGCTCCCATTCGTGCTCTTCAAGCTGCCCTTTCTTAATCTTTTCCCCCTCAAGCTCCGCCTCTGCCGATATGAGCCGGTTCATAAGCTGCAAGGAAGCCATTTCTAATGAGAAGACCGCGACAGGATATTCATGGTCAACAGCGGCATTGCGTATTGCCGAAAGGATAAAAGCAGTTTTACCCATACCGGGCCTAGCCGCTATGATGATAAGATCTGACTTTTGCCAGCCAGAGGTCACGCGATCTAAGGCAATAAAGCCGCTGGGAGTACCCGTGAGCCCATCCTTGTGCTGACGTTTGGCCTCTATATCCTTGAAGGCTTCGAGCAGTAGTGGGCGCATACTGCTGTAATTTTTGCGAATGTTGGAGTTGGTAATCTCGAACAATGACTGCTCGGTATGGTCTAGGAGCTCGAAGACATCCGTAGTGTCTGCGTATGCAGCCTTCTGGACTTCTGTGGCAATGGCTATAAGCTCTCGCTTGATAGCATATTCCACAATGGCTCTGGCATGAAATTCAATATTGGCAGCAGAGCTGACGCGCGTGGTGAGCGAGGTCACATAGTAAGCCCCGCCTACAAACTCTAGCTTGTCATTTTTACGAAGCTGATTGACGACGGTACGTAAGTCTATGGGCTCCGAATTACTGAAGAGCTGTGTAATGGCCCGATAAATTTCTTGGTGTACTTCCTTATAGAAGCTTTCTGGTTGTAATACGTCTATAACACTAGTTAGAGCGTCTTTCTCTAGCATGAGTGCCCCTAGCACACTCTCTTCTATATCCGGCGCTTGAGGCGGCATCCTGCCCATGCGTTCTATAGCTTGGGGTTTTTGTGTAGCTAAGGCTACCGGGCTGGTGTAGACGCTTTCGATTTCCATGGCGCAAATGTAAGCGACACTACTCAGCTGTAGTACACATGTTATGAACAAGATTTCCTAAAAGTATTTGTGGGGAAAAATCCAGGAGGGGCTATAGAATGAGTTAGTTGAGGGTAAGCTTTAGAGAGGCATAAACGACTAAGAAAGAGTCGGCAGCTGTAGTAACTGTATAACCACACTTTTCGGGGTCAGTATGTATGAATATCCCTACTACTCTTCCAACGCTTCATAAGCACGCTTTATCATCGGATATTTCTCGGCTAGCTTTGGGCATGCCTCAGGTTTACCCTTGAGCACATGCTTTAGAAGATAGTACCAGCAATCCATGGAGCTTTTGAGCTCCCAGCCTTCTTTCTCAAACTTAGGCAGCTCTATGATAATCGCATGCATGTCTTCGATGCAGTTGTCCTTTGATTTTTTTGTATCTGCTGTAAAATCTGATCTCAACTCTTCAATATCATGGAAGAGCGTAAATTCTAGAATGGTCATAAATACAAAATGTGCCTTCTCACCTTTTTTCCCATGCTTTTTCAAGAACCTATCATAGACTCCACTACCAGATGGAGTACGTCGCTGCTCAGGGCTCTTGATGATGTATATTTCTATTAAAAGGCACCGCTTGTATTGGTCTGTACACTGTACTACTATAGTATCCGGTGTTTTATCAGCTACGTCGCTATCTAGATAGATTGCATCTAATATGTAAACAAATTCAGGCTCTTGGAGCATATCATTGAGAAATCCAATGAGAATGTCTTTGTTTTTTTCTTGGCCAAATACTTTTCTAAAGGCAGACAGACTTTTCTGGTTTGAAGAGCTAATCATATTCATAGAGGGTTAAGGTTACATTCATAATCACAAGTCCTAAGGACCATGTGCTTGGGCAAGCAAAATATCTAATCCGGTGGAACTAACTTATTGGCATCCTGCAGTTCGCAATAATATTTATGTACTCAGGTAACTATTCAAGTACTTTCCACAGCAAAGATATTGTTCTTATACAAAAATGTGTGTATTTGCAACACAAGCACACAAACCTAATAACTTTTTCCGTCAGGGCCAGTTTTTACATACAGCCCCGACTTGTCTCCTAGACCAGTGTTCGTGATCGCCCAGCTTCAACAAGCGCTCCTGGCTAAAGATAAACAGCTTTCGGGGCAAACAGCGGTAGTGCCAGGGCGATTAATTCAGATTACAACGCTTCGAGAGCAGTTAGTTTGAGCTCAAAAGCAGTTAAGCCGTGCTCTTGAAAAACTGGAAAATCTGCAGGAGCGTCTGAGACTTGACAGTACAACAAACATAAACATTATTCCATATGGTTAAAAAAATTCCAATAGTTAGACAAAGACGTAGCTCAAAATTCGATCTGTTCTTCAGCAAGAGCATGGAGTATAAGCCGGTAGCACAAGCATTTTGTCGTCACTTCATTCCGGAGGGCTTTAGCGCCGATGCCAATGAGGATACGCTTACGCGCATAGATAGAGTCCACACTAACGCTAAATTGGAACAGCGAAGGCGCGATATTGCCTACGAAATGGATGCCGGGAAGCTAGGCAAGCTGCTATTATGTTTCGAGCACCAAAGTAGCCCGGACAAACTGATAATTGCCAGGGAGCTATACTACCTTTCTGATAATGTTGCCGCTTATTTAGTAGAAGGGAAGCCAGTGCCTACGATCCTCAACTTTATTATCTATCATGGCGACTCCTCTCCACAACCCCATCCTATCCATCCTGAGGAGTGCTTTGAATGTCCAGAAGTGGCAACCCAATACCTGAACTTTAAGTTTATTTTTATCGATCTGAACAAATACAGTGATGCTGACTTGCTCCAGATGGGGCATTGCGCCATTCTGCTGTTATTGCTTAAGCACGGGCGAGACGGTGATCTCGCATTGAGTCCAGACACATACAGACCTGTATTTGAAGAGACCATCGCGGTGTTAGGAGACAGCGGCATTTACTCCATGTTACAGTGTGCAGAAAGCTTGAGTGGTGAGGAGGCAGGAAAAGAGACCTGTGAATTCATAGAAGTAGCCTTAATCACCAGAACTGATATTATTATGACGTACGGCGCTAGAATACGACAAGAAAGTATGCAGCGAGGTATACAGCAAGGTATACAGCAAGGCATACAGCAAGGCCTATTGCAAGTAGCTGAGAATATGCTCCGACAGCTTCACATAGGCTTAGACAAAGTACAGCAAGCTACAGGACTCTCCAGGGTAAAGCTGGAAAAGATTGCATCGAAGGCCTAGGGTATACAGGACTACGGCTTTAATGGAATTCTTCCCAACTGTACAATTTCCTTTCCTTTCCTTTCCTTCATTATTATTATCATTGTTGTGCACGCGCGCGAGGACGTGCAGGCAACAGGTTACCGTATAGTAGACATCCGCATAAAAAGGCGGACAGCTGTATACGTATTACGAAGCGTTAAGATATCCCGTTCTTAAGAAAGGAGCGAGAAGGTTGCCTTTGCCGTAGGCACAAGGGGTAGCAGATGCCAGCACCTTGCGAGAGCTGGGATATTGGAGTGGAAAAGCGACCAGATGATAGTAATTCCTTCTCCCTCCCTTTTTGTTATATGGCGTATACTCACAAAGCAAGTGGTGAAGTACCTTAATGAAGCTTGTTCCTGCGCTTCTATACGTGAGGTGCGTGCTGCGAGGGTGGTATTCAAAGTAAGGGCTTAAATCCGGGGCAACTTGCTCTATAGTGTCTTTCAGCTACCTTGAGATGATATCTCTGATGCGATCAGAGAAGAAACAACGGATTTGGATACTCTTGAAGTGCATAAAGCACTGATTGTCAGTGCTTTTATGATATGCGGTCTGGACGGGACTCGAACCCGCGACCTCCTGCGTGACAGGCAGGCATTCTAACCAAGCTGAACTACCAGACCGAATCTTTGATTAACATGACACCTCTAGATGTGGAGGGATTCATGGCAAGCCACAAAAGTAAAGTGTCAGCAGAGATTTGCAAAAGCGTTCCGTGACTATACACACTACCCTAAAACATGTCAGTGAGCCAGATGGTGAGGCCAGCTCGGAACTACTCAACTACTTGGTACGCTAGTTAGCGGCTACCATTCCTTTACATGAAGAGAAGCTACCCCACTGCGTAGCTGAGAGAATGGATGGCAGCATAGTTACGCAGATACTGGCTTTGTGAGTATGGCACTAGGCAGATATTTGTGGAGTAGGCGTTTCCAACACTACAGATCGTAAAACTGACTTCACTGACGCTGTATGACTAAAAAAAATATTGCGAAGTACACGCAACGTATTAGTGTCAAGCTCACAGGGCTGCAACGCTTTCTCATGTTGTCTATTACAGCTTACCAGCGTTGTATCTCACCTTTTGTAGCTGGATGCTGTCGCTTTCAGCCGAGCTGTTCTGCATATGCGCGGCAAGCCATTGCGGAACATGGATGTTGGCGAGGTCTATGGCTTGGTGTACGTCGCTTAGCGCGATGCCATCCATGGGGAGGCTGCGGCTATGATCCCGCTCCACTTCGTAAGGCTACTTCTTGTGGGACTGATTGCGCATCTTCCCGCCAAAAATAGAGAAGCTCATGTAACGCTCAGGATATGTCTGCAGATCTACTAATAGGTGATCTAAATCCGTGAGGACTTTGTTCAAACTCCCATACAGCGCATCCCCAGAGTCTTTTTCATTGGCTTGGGATAGCATCCTTTCTACGTGAGTCAGGATTTTATTGAGCTTGATAATGGCGCTTTGTACATCTTTTCTGTTGATTCCTTCCCCCAGCTGGTGAAGTTTCCTTATAAGCGGGCTGATGCCCGTCGCTCC
>JBCBHC010000034.1:0-7061 GCA_038526075.1 Bacteroidota bacterium
ATGGAAATTCACTTGTGCTCCTAGATAACCTTGCTGCTTCAAAAGAAAACTTCTCTCACTCAAACGCTGTACCAAATCTGATGATGCTAAAGGAGGAGTAGATGCTTCAGCAAAAGAACTGACATACCTTCCCTCAGGAAGTACAGGCATAACACTTGAATGATTCACTTTGCTTGGTAGCATATCATTGGTACCACTATTACAAGACAGCTCTTGGTTGAGTGCACCGACGCAACCCTGGCTTCCTATACAAAACAGCATCATAGCCGTTAATTTTGTGTGATTTTTTGCGTAATACATGATCGTATATGTTTATACTATGAATTGCATTAAAATTTATGGTCCAAGGATATGGAAACTACTTTGTGAAGCGCATTTTGCACTGACATGCGTAGCTCAGAAGTCCCTAGATCTTGGCTGAATCTCGCAATGTACGAAGCGCAATACCTGCTTTACTGCTGGGAACGCTGACCCTACAATCATACCGACCTAAGCATCCTTATGCACATAAAGAGGCATATATACGGAAGAAACGCAAGCGTGCAAAAATGTATTGCGAGTAAACCGCGATTTTCGAGGCCGTTTCAGCGGATTTTGTGATTACAACGCGTTTGCAACGCCCAACGTCAAGCATGCGACTCAGTGTTGCTCAACCAAAGCTCGATAATCTCTCAAAGTAGCGCTTGGCGTATAAAATGGCTCTGTTGTTGTGGGGGAAATATTGCCTTATACTTCAGAATGCTGAGATTGCCTGCTGGCATGCCATAGGAGAGCAGTACCTATAAACACAAGTGGAATACTGAGCCACTGCCCTACATGCCAGGGGAGGACACTACCCAAGACCACTTTGCCTTCCTTGATAAACTCATAGAAGAAGCGTAAACCGAAAACATACACGAAGAAAAAGCCAATGGTGCTACCTGGCCGTAGCTTGACTCCTGCACGGTACCACCAGAGGAACAAAATAAAGAATAGCAGTAAGCATGATAGAGACTCGTATAGCTGTGCAGGATGCCTAGGAATAGCCGCCGTAGCGATATGTGCCACATAAGCTCCGCGGTCATTGACCGATAACTCATAAGATAAAGAACCAGCAGGCTCGTAGATGTGCTGGCTAATCTGTGTGTTATATGCGAGCATATTTTTGACTTTATGCTCTAGGAAGCGACGTAGTTCGTGCTCAGAAAAGCCACTTTTTTTGAATTGAATTATCATGTCTACTGGGGGGTAAGAGTGGCCTGTCTGAGTAAATGCGGCACCAGGTCTCTTTCTTACCTTCACAGAATCAATTCCACGATGGCTCTTGAGTAGTTGTTGACCTACGCCGTGTGTGAATACCACACCGTAGGTGCTTTGCGTGGGCTTCCCTAAAATTTCTTCATTCATGAAATTACCCATGCGAATAAAGCATCCACCCAATGCTACTAGTATTACGATACGATCCACTAGCCACAAGTAACTTTGTCCAGGCCTTGTTTGTTTTCTGACCTGGAGTTTAGGAGGCCATAGGCTGATCTTAATATGGTAGTGGAGATAAATATACAGCGCCAAGGTAATCCCAGCGACGGCTCCATGACTAGCGAGTCCCCTATAGCCTATGAATCTGAGGCCATGAGCTGTAAAACTGATCGGTAAGATAGCTTCTAAGGGATGCTGTGAGTAATAAGCAAAGTCATAAAATAGTACATGACCTAAGCGTGCGCCTATAACCGTGCCTAAAATCAAATGCAGTGTGATGGCGTCAATATCCTTTAGCGATTTGCCTTCCCGCTTAAAGATGTAGTAGCCTAAAGGCTGTCCCAGTATAAAACCTAGCGCAAAAAGTAAGCTATACCATCTGATCTCTAGACCAGCTAGAGAGAAAATAGTAGGACTATTATTTGTGATGATGTGGAGCGAATTCATGCATAAAAAATTTATAATTAGCAAATTTGTACGCAAAGGTAGCCAAAGTAGGCTGCATTTACACGACGGTACGCCACCGTTGCTTCAAGTACTACTCGAACTAATCACCATCATACATTGACCTTTCCAGATCATAGCGCACTCAAGGAATTTCTAGATAGTAAAGTACTTCAGTACAACCAAGCTGCGTTCATACATGATGATCCAATATGTATTCCACACAGCTATACTAAGCGGCAAGACATAGAGATCGCTGGGTTTTGGGCAGCTACACTAGCTTGGGGACAACGCAAAACTACCATCAAGAAATGTCGTGCACTTTTAGCTATGATGGATTATGCGCCCCATGACTTTATCCTAAGCCATCAACCTCGAGATTTGGAACCCTTGCTACAGTTCAAGCACCGTACCTTTACCGTTGTCGATACGCTATACTTTGTGCGCTTTTTACAGCACTACTATCGGCATCACGCCACGCTAGAGGATGCTTTTCTACAGGGTATATTGCCACAAGATACTACCGTGGCCAACGGTATTACCTATTTTCAAAAGCTATTTTTTAGCTTAGAGAATGCGCCAGCCCGTACCAGAAAGCATGTAGCCACGCCAGAGCGCAAGTCAGCATGCAAACGCATCAACATGTTCTTACGATGGATGGTACGCAAAGATGAGCATGGAGTAGACTTTGGTTTATGGCAGCGCATCCGGCCCCAGCAGCCTATTTGCCCTTGTGACGTACATGTGAGCCGCGTAGCCCGCAAGCTACGCCTAATGAGCCGCAAGAACACGGACTGGCAGGCAGCGCTAGAGCTTACTGACTGCTTACGAGCAGTTTGTCCTATGGATCCTGTGCAATATGACTTTGCGCTTTTTGGCCTGGGTATAGTAGAAGATTTCTGATAACGTATAGGCCTTCACCGTTGTAGCTTTGTATATCTGCTCCACAAAAAAATATGCAAAAAGTAGTTCCTCGTGAATTATCACCTGACGCCTTCCGAACGCATGCGAAGTTTCCCCTCGCCATGGTGTTAGATAATGTAAGGAGTATGCACAATGTGGGTGCGGCATTCCGCATTGCTGATGCGTTTCTGGTCGAAAAAGTATATCTGTGTGGTATTACTGCTAAACCACCGCATCGTGATATTTACAAGACCGCACTGGGTGCAGAAGCGCATGTAGCTTGGGAGTATACTCAAGACACACTGGTCGTTGTACAACGATTAAAAGCGAATGGGTACACAGTAGCCGCTGTGGAGCAAGCTACCCATAGTGTTCCTTTGCAGGCCTTTACAATGCAAACAGGTTATAAATGTGCTGTAATATTTGGCCATGAGGTGTTTGGAGTACAAGACTCGGTATTGGCTGCTTGTGACTTATGCTTGGAAATTCCCCAGCGTGGCGTCAAGCATTCCTTGAATGTATCAGTCGCGATGGGCATTGTCTTGTGGACGCTATCAATTGCGCAGGATAAAGTCTTTGCTAGTTGATAACACAGATTACATCTGCGACAATTTTGAATTGAGTGACTTTAGGATAGGCGTAAGGGTAACTTTACGCTGCAGGGTAGTGATTAGTCGAACCAACTGTAAATAACTGAGTAAACTGATGAGTCCTTCCGAGCTACTCAAGAAATATTGGGGTTACGCAACATTTCGGCCACTACAAGAAGACATTATAGAGGCTGTACTGGAAAATCGAGACGTATTAGCCTTGTTACCCACAGGTGGAGGTAAATCGATCTGTTTTCAAGTGCCTGCCTTGGTGCGCAAAGGCCTGTGCATTGTGGTCTCTCCACTCATAGCACTGATGAAAGACCAAGTAAGTCAGCTGCGTAAAAGGGGGATTCCAGCTGAGAATATCTTTGCAGGAATGCGGCATAGTGAGATAGATACGGTACTGGATAACTGCGTGTATGGACCTACTAAGTTTCTTTATGTGTCGCCAGAACGGCTTCAAACGACGCTACTACAGGAGCGTGTCAAGAGGATGGCTGTCAATCTACTGGCTGTGGATGAGGCCCACTGTATCTCGCAATGGGGCTATGACTTTAGGCCTGCTTATCTAGAGATAGCTGGTTTTAGAGCATTGCTGCCTCACGTTAATGTCATTGCCTTAACTGCCACAGCTACATCCCAAGTACAAAGAGATGTTTGCGAGAAATTGCAATTGCAGGATTGTATCCGTTTCCAGAAGAGCTTTACACGTCCTAACCTAGCTTATGTAGTACGTAAAACTGAGAACCCAGAAGCACAGCTGCGTAAGATCCTACACAACATACCCGGTACCGCCATCGTATACGCTAACACACGCAAAAAAACCCAAATCATCGCGCAGGCATTACGCAAGCATGGCATCGATGCCACGGCCTATCATGCAGGTCTCACTGCTGCTGAGCGAAGTGTGCGGCAGGAGACTTGGATGCAGAGCAAGACTAAAGTAATGGTTGCTACCAATGCCTTTGGTATGGGTATCGATAAACCGGATGTACGGCTAGTAGTACATTGGGATTTACCTACGACGCTAGAAGCATACTACCAAGAGGCGGGACGTGCCGGCCGAGATGAACAAGCGGCTTATGCAGTGGCACTATATGAAGACAATACGCTAAGGCGCTTGCGTGAGAATATCCGCGCTGCGCACCCTACCATAGGCCAGCTTAAGAAAGTGTATCAGCACTTGGCTAATTACTACCAGGTGGCGGTAGGTAGCCATGTTATGACTACTTATGACTTTGACATTGAAGACTTTGCGCAGGCCTATGGCCTAGCGCCACATACAGCTTACCAAGCTGTAAAAACTCTTGAAGGGGAGGGGCTTGTTCAGCTAGACGAGGCTTTTTCCCAGCCAGCACAACTGCGTATAATTGTGTCGCCAAAAGAGTTATACGCCTTCCAAGTGGCGTATGCCAAGTACGATGCTCTTGTCAAAGCGCTGCTGCGGTTATACGGAGGAGAACTACTCTCGAATTACTGCACTATCTCAGAACAGCGCATTGCCCGATTTTTGGGTATTGAGCTGCAGGATATCAAGCAACAATTGAAAGTGCTAGAGCAGCATCAGATCGTTCGCTATTCAGCTCAGAAAGACTATCCACAGCTAACTTTTACCATCGCACGGCAGCCTATGAATGCGTTATCTATAGACACAAAAAAGCTGCAGCAGCGGACTCAGATAGCCGTAGACAAAGTCGAAGCTGTCATCCACTATGTTACCCACTCGCACCGCTGCCGCGCACAGTTGTTGCTTGAGTACTTTGGCGAAGTAACCTACGAAGCGTGTGGGCAATGCGATGTATGTTTAGCCAAAAAGAAATCGGGCGTAATACTCACTGAGCAGGAATTCAAGCAGTATAGAGGTATAGTATTACAGTGTTTGCATAAAGGGAAAAAGTCCCTGAGTAAAGTAGTAGATAGCGCTGACTTGGCTGCTGAAGAAATAATATTGTCTACCATTCGGCAAATGCTGGATAACGGAGAGCTCACGTATGATAAGGTTGGCGACTTGACCATAAAGGAAATTTGCTAGCCAAGAACTAGCGTGCCAATATGATCTTTGTCACCATTGAGCAGTCTGAAGTAGTAGTATCCTTTTCTATCATTACGCTCTAGAAATCTGCGCAACTGCATAAATTCTTCGTAATGTCCTAAAAGCTTGCTGATAAGCTACCTCTGAGTAAATAAGGATCCCTGATGTAGTTGTTATCTATCAAACATCTATTCCATGGTACTGAGCAGGCGCTTGGTAATCCTTACGCAAGGGATGCCCTTCCCAATCAGCTGGGAGTAAGATGCGCCGCAAGTCTGGATGCCCCGTAAATCGAATGCCCATCAAATCATATGCCTCCCGTTCATGCCAATCAGCTGCACGCCAGATGTGGTTTACAGATGGTACTTCAGGAAGAGCTCCTGGCTTCACATCTCGGGGTACAATCACTTTTAGCATTAACGATCGATCATAAGGGATAGAGTATAATTGGTAAATCACTTCCATGGTACCATGCTCAGGGCCATTATCTATAGCCGTAATGCAGGCTAGATAGTCGAAATACAACCGCGTGTGATCACGAAGTTTCTCGCAAACAGTGGCTATGTGTTGCACTGGTACTATGATTGTGGAGGGCATGGCCTGTTGTTGTGCTTCTTCCACCTCTAGAATTACTCCAGCATTTAGAGCCTCTTTTAGCAATGCTACGATAGACTTTGTATCCATGTGCTATTCTAGATCCTTTCTTGTTTGATTTTTTCTTGCAACTTGACAAAGCCTCCAATGAGTGCTTCAGGTCTAGGTGGGCAGCCGGGCACATACACATCTACTGGGATGATTTTATCTACGCCCTTAACTACGTGATACCCGTGTTGCCAGTAAGGCCCTCCACAGTTAGCACATGACCCCATAGAGATAACATATCTCGGCTCGGACATTTGCTCATAAAGCTGCCGGATGCGGTCTGCCATTTTGAAAGTGACCGTTCCTGATACAATCATCACATCTGCCTGCCGTGGGGAAGCCCTAGGAATGACACCTAGGCGATCTAGATCATGGTCCGCCGCATAAGTACCCATCATCTCTATAGCGCAACAAGCTAAGCCAAAAGTCATAGGCCACAATGACGACTGTTTGGACCAATTAAGTACGTCATCGAGTCGAGTAAAGATTACTTCGCCTTCTCCTGTTTTAGTGTGCATTTGGGCGTGTCAATGATTGGTTTTGCGCATTGTTGGAGGCGTACCGAAGGTTTACTTGCTCGTAATAGCTAAAAGGAACTGTTGATTCAATATCAGGTGTAGGAGGTAGTGGAATGCTGGCAAAGCACCCTTGGCGCCACACATAGCCTAGGCCCACGACCAACAATGCAATAAACGCTACTGCAGAGGATAACGTATAGTAGACCCATAATCCTCCTGTCAGACTATTGAGCATAGGGTTTGCCCAAATTGTAGCCCAAGGTAACAACAGTATAGTTTCTACCTCAAACAAGACGAAAATTATCGCCAAAATGTAAAAACGGACATTGAATTTGTTCCAGGCATCCCCTACAGAAGCTTCGCCTGACTCATAGGTACTCAGCTTTATGGCGTTGGGGCGATGAGTGCGTAGCCAGATACTAGTAAGGGCACCTCCTCCTATTAAAGCCAAGGTGCCCGCTACGAAGAATA
>JBCBHC010000035.1:0-6968 GCA_038526075.1 Bacteroidota bacterium
ATATAGTACAGCAGACTACTGGACTTTCTAGAGAAGCGCTGAAGAAGTTAGCAAATGGTGTATAAATACGTTGACATAGCCTCCCAAAGTGGCGCAAGTCTCTAGATCTGTTTGTTTGTTCTGACTATGCCCTCTTCCTGGCGTGCGTGTCTTCATTGATGCCAAAACATGCGTACCTAAATGACACAATGGTTCAAGCAAGGATGTTTGAACCATTTTTTTGTGCTGAAGCTCAGCATTCGCTCCTCCAAGACTGGCGCAAGGCCTGTGTAGGGAGCGTAGGCGAAGACTACATTGAAACGATGCTAGATTACGCGTAGTCATTGAACTTTCGCAAGGAAGGAGGGCAGATATTTAATTCTATAAGTGAAGTACTAAACGATAAAAAAGACAAAATCATGACGTACGGCCAACAACTAAGACAAGAAGGTATACAGCAAGGTATGCAGCAAGAGAAGTAACAAGGTATGCAACAAGGTATACGGCAAGGCATGCAAGATAGAACTTTAGAAATAGCCAGAAATATGCTATTACAACTACACTTAGGTATGGATGTAGTACAGCAGATTACTGGACTTTCTAGAGAAGCGCTGAAAAAGCTAGCAAATAGCATTGCCATCAATGCCTCCTAACGTATAGGGCGGGGTGCCCAACGCCACGCTACTATGTATAAAACGCTCCCAAAGACAATGGTGAGGAGTAGGTTGCTCACCACAGCACTTGTAAAACTAGGATACGGGATGGTATTAGCCAGCACGGTGAAGAGCATAGTCCCCATAATGTATCCTAGTCCTATTTTGAGTCGATAAGGGATGGGATAGCGCCTTTGACCCCAATAGTAGCATACACCGCTCATGGTAGTATAGCTCGCTAGCGTTGCCCACACACTTCCCCAATACCCTGCGCTGGGAATGAGTAACATGTTCCCCACAACAGTGATCACAGCGCCCAAGCTAGTAATCGCTATACCGTAGTACACCTGGTCGGTGATCTTGAACCATATTGATAAGTTGTAGTATATACCCAGCAGGAGATGGGCGAGTAGCAGGTACGGAACTGTGGGTAACGCCATGTGGTAGTCTCCCCTGCGCAGTAGCAGATAGCCCAACAGCTCTAAGTTGATACTGGTAGCCAGCAACACGAAGCAGCCTACGACTACGAACCAATACATCACCAAGCTAAAAAGCGCAGGCGCCTGGCGATTTTTTGCCTGCGCAAAGAAGAAAGGCTCTGCAGCATAGCGAAAGGCCTGTATCCCCAGCGACATAAAGATGGATAGCTTATAGCAAGCTCCGAAGATACCCAAGATAGCGGCGTTGCTCTGGCCTGGATAGAAGTCAGCAGGGAGCCAATGTTGTAGGGCAGCCCTGGAGAACATCTCATTGGCGGTGCCGGCTAGCCCCATTAGGAAGAGTGGTAGGGCATAGCGGAGTATAGGCCGTATATATTGCCAGGACAAGCACCATTTGAAGGGATACATCGCCTGGGCTACTAGGGGAATGGTGGCAGCATTCGCCACTAGATTAGCCCTAAACACATACGCTACACGGTGAGCGGGATCATACCATTGCGCAATCCAAGGCTGCAGCTGAGGCCACCATTCGCCCGCGTAAATGTGAGGCAGCCCATAAAGCCATACTAGATTCAGGAACACGTTGAGTAGGATTTGGAGCAGCTTGATGCCCACAAAAAGGAGGGCTTGCTGTTGGAGCCGGAGTCGGGCGAGTGGAACAACCATGACTGCATCTACTGACAAGATAGCCGCAAAGTAGTAGACATAATGCGTAGTACCCGGGTGTCCAAGCCCCTGGGCGATAGGAGCCGCGAGCAAGGCAAGGATTCCTGAAAAGAGACTGCTAGTGACGATAAGCAGGCTTGTGGCAGCGTAAAAGTATTGCGCTTCTCCCCTGGCGGCAAAGCGGAAGTAAGTCGTCTCCATACCATAAGTATAAAGCACCTGTAGGAAGGCAGCATAAGCATACCATACTGTAACAGTACCATACTCGGCGGGGGAGAAAACGCTGGTATAGAAAGGAACTAGCAGGTAGTTGAGTACTCTGCCTACAATGCTACTAAACCCATACAGGACCGATTCGCTGCCAAGTTGCTGGATAGACTTTGTGGTAGACATGTAAGGCTTTTATATCCATCATCACATACCCCTCGTACAAAGGAGAGATAGCTGAATAGTTACTCCACAAAAGACTGGCTTAACCTCGTACATCCCAAATGACCCACCTCGTATCCACCCCACATGACTTTATCATAGCCCCTGGGAAATAGAAGGTCTGGATGAAGAGGCTTGCAACAGTTAAAGGCAATAGAAGTATCTCAAGTCCGTTGGGTGATAAATCACTGCAAAGATTTCTAGATCCTCAAAGAAAGTGTACTTTTGGCCCAAAGTAAGATCTATGGAAAACAACGTAAGTGTTCGCTTTGCGCCAAGCCCCACCGGCGCATTACACATAGGAGGGGTAAGAACCGCTTTGTACAACTATCTGTTTGCAAAGAAGCACCAAGGGCGCTTTGTACTGAGGATAGAGGACACCGACCGGACGCGCTTCGTGCCGGGTGCTGAGGCCTACATCTTGGAAACACTACAGTGGCTAGGCATTACCGCTGATGAAGGGCCTGTGCAAGGAGGTAGTTACGGCCCCTACCGGCAATCAGAGAGAACGGATATCTATAAACCATACATCGATCGCTTAGTCGCTGAAGGGCATGCGTACTATGCCTTTGATACGCCTGAAGAACTGGAAGCAATGCGGGAACGACTCAAGGCGGCGCGCGTGGCAGCGCCACAGTACAATGCCGTGAGCCGAGCGTGGATGCGCAACTCACTCACACTACCCCAAGAAGAGGTAGCAGCGCTGCTGCAGTCAGGCACTCCGTATGTTATCCGCATCAAGGTACCGCATGACCAAGATATTCGGCTACATGATAGCGTTCGGGGCTGGGTCAAGGTTAAGTCAGCTGCGATAGACGACAAAGTGCTAATGAAGTCAGACGGTATTCCTACCTACCACTTTGCCAATGTTGTTGACGACCACCTCATGCAAATAACGCATGTGATTAGAGGGGAAGAGTGGCTTCCCTCTACCCCCATTCATGTACTACTATACCAGTACCTAAGCTGGGAAGCTACTATGCCACAGTTTGTGCACCTTCCCTTACTCCTAAAGCCAGAGGGGACCGGTAAGCTCAGCAAACGTGATGCGGAAAAGCATGGATTCCCTATCTTCCCGATTGCTTGGCAAGATCCTGACACCGGCGCTACTGCGCCTGGGTTCAGAGAGCAAGGTTATCTACCCGAGGCACTACTCAATTTCTTGGCGTTGCTGGGCTGGAGCGCAGGAGATAATCAAGAGCTGCTTGACAAAGAGGCGCTCATCCAAGCCTTTTCGTTGGAGAGAGTCGGTAAGGCAGGCGTCAAGTTTGATATCCAGAAGGCTGCTTGGTTCAATCAGCAGTACCTCCGCACCCAGCCCGATGACAAGCTGGTACAGTACTTACAAAAGGATCTAGTCGACTACAACATTACTGCTACGCCCGAGAAGGTATTACGTGTATGTCAGCTTTTGAAGGAGCGGGTAACATTCCCTCACGACTTTTGGCGGCAAGGCCGCGCTTTCTTTGTGGCACCAGAGACGTATGATGAAAAGCTGATGGCTAAGAAGTGGACTCCGGAGGCGTACGCATTACTACAAGCGCTGCTAACAGTATTCGGGGAACTACCTACTTTTGAAGCGGAGCCTATCAACGCTGCGTTAATCCCACTTATAGAAGCAAGGAAGCTGAAGCTTAACCAGGCCATGCCTGCAATACGCATAGCACTTACTGGCAGCGGATCAGGTCCAGACCTGATGCAAAGCATGGCAGCCATAGGGCAGGAGGAAGTTGTAGCGCGGATAACGCAAGCGTTGGAGCGTAACCCAGTGGCTTAAAGGGACCGTAGAACATACTTGGGGGCTTATGCCCTCGCATTGGCGAACTCTTGATATAGGTTGTAGTAAGCTTCCATACCTGCTTGATCACCCTCCATACAAGGCATAGTAGCTGCATTGACCAGTCCTTCGAAGGTCGAATGAGTAAGTGCCTCTGCCCTGCTAACCACGTCAGCATATTGTAGTCCCGCCTTGATCAATCCCCTACAGTCGGCCGTAGCCAACGGCCCTAATGCCTCGGCCGGCATACCGTCCATGTGCGCCTTCGCAACCATATCCTTACTCCAAGTGTCTTCGATAACATTATTGTAAAGTGTCCACACGAGCTTGGCATCCTTCAAGGTGGGGTCTCCACGATATACCGTTTTTAGATACACAGGCACAAGGCTGGTCATCCAGTCGTGGCAATGAATTGCATCTGGTGGCCACCCCAACCGCTTGGCGGTCTCTAATACACTTTTACAGAAGAAAATGATCCGTTCATCGTTGTCTTTGAAGAAATGATCATGCTTATCACGGAACAGCGCTTTGCGCTTAAAGTACTCCTCATTGTCTATGAAGTAGACTTGTAATTTGGTGCCGGGGATAGAGGCCACCTTGATGGAAAGCGCGTTGATGGCATCGCCTACCTTGATGTTAACCCCTGATAGACGTACTACCTCGTGGAGCTTATTTTTCCGCCCATTGATAAGGCCAAACCTGGGGACTAAAATTCTAATCTCTGCTCCGCGCTCCTGTGTGTACTCCGAGAGAGCCCTCAAAAATTTGGCAGAGGTAGTGTGCTGGAGATATGGATCGATTTCGCTGGCAGCGTACAGTATTCTCAATTTAGGCATGTCAAAGATTGGATGCTATGTTTACCTTAAAACAGTACAAATTATTCTAGAGATTGTAAAAAGTCTGATTGAAGTTTGTATACATGCGGGCTTCGCCTAAACAGTACGAAGCTGGCCTACGTGCGCGAACGACTGCTTACGCACAATAATCACCCATTTCGCTGATGCGTAGGGTAAGCACGGCTTCATAGGCGCCTTTAGTCAGCATCAGAGAAGCGGCTGATGGCTCAGCGGCAAAGGCATCCGCCCTACTCAAAGACGCATAGCACATACTGCACTTCAGCCTCTTGTCCACCGAATCCTTGCGCAAGCCTACCCAAAAAGGCCGTCGGTGAGTGATGACATAGCGCACGTGATATAATGCGTTAGTGATCGTTAACGATAGAGGCACAAAGATAATATATTATGCGTGGATCCTACGCAGCAAGGACTGCGAGAACGCTCTAAAGCACAAGTCCATGCGCGTTCAGGAAGGCTGGATGCCCAGCGCTTGCCATTGCTCCGCTACCAGCACTGCTGGCGCCTGAAGCATCACATCTCGGCCTGCATTGTTCTTGGGAAAGGCGATAAAAGGCCTGATGGAATCTTCGTCTCCCAACAATGCACACAACCTATCTAGACCTATCGCAATCCCTCCATGGGGGGGCGTGCCATAGGCAAGCGCTTCCAATAAGAAACCAAACTGCTGCCTTGCTTCTTCTTCACTGAAGCCTAGGAGTCGCAAAATTTGTTTCTGCATCGCCTGGTCTGTGATGCGGATGGACCCCCCTCCTACTTCCACGCCATTGATTACCAGATCATAAGCATGCGCCCGGACCGCTTCCGGGTGCGTATCTAGCCGTGAGATATCCTGCTGCTGTGGAGCGGTAAAAGGATGATGCCGTGCTTGGTACCGTTGCGCAGCAGCGTCCCACGCTAACAGCGGAAAGTCTACCACCCATACAGGCGCCCAATGGCTGGCCTTGCGAAGACCTAAGTCATTGCCTAGCTGCAGCCGTAAGGCGCCGAGTGCTTGTCGGGTGGCATGCGCTGCACCAGCAAGGATGAGTAGTAGATCGCCGGGCTGCGCTTGCATTGCTTTCGCACAATGCGAGAGTGCTTCCTGGTCAAAGAACTTATCTACTGAAGACTTAAAGCGACCAGCTTCCAGACACTTGATGTACACCAAGCCTTTAGCCCCTATTAGCGGCTGCCTGACAAAGTCGGTAAGTGCATCTATCTGTTTGCGTGTGTAGCCAGCGCATCCTTTTACGCATATACCTGCTACCAACGCTGCCTCGTCGAACGCTTGGAAACCCTTCCCCTGCAAACTAGTCGTCAGCTCCATAAAAGGCATTTCTAATCGCAAGTCAGGCTTATCGGTACCATATAGCCGCATAGCGTCGGCGTAGGTAAGCCGCTTAAATGGCGCTATTTTTTTGTGTAGGATCGCTTCAGCCAGGTGCCGTATGAGCCCCTCAAAAAGGTCTAATATATCCTCTTGCGTCACGAAGGACAGCTCACAGTCTATCTGCGTGAACTCAGGCTGCCGGTCTGCCCGCAGGTCTTCGTCTCTGAAGCACTTGACTAGCTGATAGTAGCGGTCGTAGCCGGCGATCATGAGGAGCTGCTTGAACAGCTGTGGCGACTGGGGAAGCGCATAGCACTGCCCTGGATGCATCCTCGATGGCACCACAAAGTCTCGGGCACCTTCAGGCGTGGACTTGATGAGCATAGGCGTTTCTATCTCCATAAACTGATGCTCATTTAGATACTGCCGTGTTTGCTGCATGACTTGGTGCCGCAGCTGTAGGTTATCCTGTAAGGGTCGCCGCCGGAGGTCTAGGTAGCGGTACTGCATACGCAACTCCTCGCCACCATCTGTTTCAGTCTCTATCAGGAATGGGGGGGTCTGGGAAGCGCTCAGTACCACCAGCTGCTGTACCTGCACTTCAATGTCTCCTGTAGGCATCTGCGGATTCTTAGCGCTCCTCTCTACCACCGTGCCTGTCACTTGGAGTACATACTCTCTACCCAGCGCACGAGCCCGCTGGATGAGCGCAGGCGTTGTAGTACCCTCTGCCAGTATCAGCTGCGTGACGCCATAGCGGTCCCGGAGATCTATCCATAATAGACCGCCTTTGTCACGTATCCGGTGCACCCACCCACAGAGGATTACCGAAGTGCCAAGCAGACGTTGGCACTTCGG
>JBCBHC010000036.1:0-6828 GCA_038526075.1 Bacteroidota bacterium
CTTAGGCGCTACGGGAGTAGGGGCTAAGTTCCACGCTTCCTCCACTGTACCAAACATAGTCTGGTCGTATGTATTGGGGTAGGTAAGTAGTTCGTTGTGGTTGAGCTTGACAATGAATGGGATCTTGTGTGCGTATCGCCTAGCTACCAACGCCAATACTCCAAACGTGGTCGCCACCGCACTACAGCCCCCTTCTATGGCCAACTGAACGATATTCTCGGGATCAAAGTATTGAGGATTGGGGGCAAAGGAGGCCCCTGCGGCGTGCTCTACGCCTTGGTCTACCGGCAGTATGGAAAGGTAGCCGGTATCAGCAAGTCTACCGTGCCCTAACAGGCATGATAAACTTTTGAGCACTTGTGGGCTTCTGTTAGAAGTAGCAAAGACTGCATCTACCGTGTGCGGGCCGGGTAGATGTAGCCGATCCTTGGGAATAGTGCGGCATTGATGCTCGAGCAGTTGCTCTGCTTCCATGCCCAATAATGTAGCTATTTCCCTGTATGACATGATCGGGCATGTTGCATAGTCTCGAAAGGCAATGACTCAGCAGCTCACTATGCCGGCCTTCGGTCATTCTTCCCTCGCAAGAAGAAGAATTATCGGGCGGCAAATGCACAGCGTTTGCGCTGTTGTGTATTGCACCCATGAAGTAAGAACTATTTTACAATGTTGGGCAATACGCTTTTGAGTGATTATCCAAGCGCTTGACAAGCAGCCAACGAAGGCTTCCTTTGGTGTACTATGTCTACTAGCGCTTCAGGAGGTGCTTGTTCTCCTTGACTATCTCCTTGAACTTTTTTACAGTTTCTTCTAAGCTCAGGGAAGAGCTTCCGCCTGAAGCATTTTTGTGTCCACCACCCGCAAAATGTTCCCGTGCCCACTCGTTCACTGGAATCTCTCCTGAGGAACGCAAAGAAATGCGTATGATATCCCTTTTGTCTTTGATAATGGCAGCCAAGACAATGCCCTCAATCGCCAAAGCGTAATTGATCAGTCCCTCCGTGTCCCCCGTCTTCAAGTTGAATTTCTTGAAGTCTTCTTGCCTGATTACGAAATACGCTGCGTTATACTCTTTGAGGATAAATAACCGCTGGGTGATGGCGAAGCCAAAGAACTTTAGCCTCTCCAATGAGTTGTTTTCATAGATAAGGCGGTAGATCCTTGTGGTGTCTGCGCCCTTTTGAATGAGCTTGGCAGTGGTTGTATGCGAGCTAATGGTTGTATTAGGATTCCTGAAGCTCCCAGTATCTGTCATTATACCGGCATACAGACAGGAAGCTATGTCGCTATCAACAAGGGATTCTTCCCCCATAGCCTCTATAACCTGATAAATGAGCTCTGCTGTGGCAGAGGCCTTGGTATCCCAAAAGTAGAAGTCTGCAAACTGTTCTGGATCCTGATGATGATCTATGACTACTTTGGTAGCTTTGGCAGCAGCCAAAGCCTCTTTTAGGTCATTGGCACGCCCTAGGCTCGAGAAATCTAAGCAGAAAATAGTGTCTGCCTGGTGTAAACAGGCTACAGCTTCATCGTAATTCCCCCGATCCGCTGTAATTAATTCTTGGGCGCCTGGCATCCAGTCCAGGAATTTCGGGAATGGACTGGGAGCAATCACAAATACTCGATGGTGTTTTTTCTTGAGGAAAGCGGCTAGGCCTAATCCAGACCCCAATGCATCCGCATCAGGTCTATGGTGTATAAGTATGGCGATGCATTGGGGTGTATCGCAAAGCTTTTTTAAAGAAGGTAGATCGTACATATGGTGACAATTTCCCCGCTTCAATAAGGCGAAATCCTCGAGTCGAGCGGCAAAGGTCTAAAGTTTGGGCTGTAAAACAAATACAAGTAGGCATCACACAGACGCCCAAGGCTGCGCGCTTTAAGCGCTGTCCCGAGTGCTTACCTTCTATACATGAGCTGGGTCAAGCAAGGGTATTGAGGAGTAAATTGGAGGTACGGCCTTGCGTAGCTATTGACGAGTCTAACCCTTCTAACGCATACCATCCGTATTATCTAGGCTATGCTGAGGGCAGGAGATAAACGGATCTACGGTGTTCCTAACGTAATGTACCAGGAGCGGGGATCGAACCCGCACGGGCAGTAACGCCCACAAGATTTTAAGTCTTGCGTGTCTACCAATTCCACCATCCTGGCAAGAAACATTGTGCGGAAGGAATTATCTTGAGTTCGTAGGTAATATCTGAGAACCGGTACGGTTAGCCTTTAACTACCTTGCGCAGTCCAAATGAAGGATATCCACGCTCAACCGCTGCAGCAGTACTGCCAGGCTACATCAACATTTCTCCGAAGGAAAATGACCCAAGGCTTTGAAGTCATAGGGGATATCTGCAAAAGCGCGGGAGAGATACATTGTTTACGCTACGACATTGAGTTGCCCCTAGCGGTCTGATAAGCCGTTTTGACGAGGATTGCTTGGAGCGCTTGCTAAGCTCGTCTTGGCTAATCGTTTTTGAGTAGCGCAAATCCACTTCTAATCACTTATGCAGCAAATCTCAAGGTCAATAAATGGAATGGTGAGCGAGAAACGGGATTCGAACCCGCGGCCCCGACCTTGGCAAGGTCGTGCTCTACCAACTGAGCTATTCTCGCTTTTTATGTAACTGATAGTGTATAAAGCGCCTGAATGGACACCAAATTTAAGGAACTTGGTAGAGTTTGCAAGCAATGCAGTAAGAATAAGGGGATAGACCTCTTATGGTGAAATAGTGTGATTGAGTAAGGTCACACTTTATTAGGCTGATGTGTAGGCTGGCTGAGTAGCGCCTTAAGCTCGTTGAGCTTGAGAAGTGCTTCTACAGGGGATAGCGTATTGACTTCTAGCTTATTAAGGATGGCCTTGATTTTCGCAAGCGCAGGATCCACCTCAAAGAGAGAAAGCTGATAATTCTGTGTGGGTACCGCCTGGAGACTTGTTTGATGCTGATTCCTAGACTGATCTTTTTCTAAATGGTGCATGATCTCATTCGCACGCTGCACTACCTGTTGTGGCATACCAGCCATCTGGGCAACATGTATCCCAAAACTATGGGCACTGCCTCCTGGCTGCAACTTACGTAGGAACAGTACTTGATTACCTACTTCCTTAACTATTACGTTGAAGTTTTCGACACGCTCTTTGCTACCCATTACCATGAACTTAATCAGCTTGCTGACAAGCTAGAGCGTGTCGAAAACTTCAACGTAATAGTTAAGGAAGTAGGTAATGGGTAGCAAAGAGCGTCTTAGCGCGATACTTGGGATGGTTGTGGAGATATTCTACAATAGACCAAGCAATGGAGATTCCGTCGTAGGTGCTAGTACCGCGGCCTATTTCGTCCATGAGTACTAGGCTTCTATCACTCAGGTTATGCATGATACTGGCTGTCTCGGTCATCTCAGTCATGAAAGTAGACTCCCCCTTGGCAATGTTGTCTGAGGCGCCTACACGTGTGAATACCTTATCAACCAAGCCTATGGTAGCGCTTGCTGCCGGCACAAAAGTCCCTATTTGAGCCATGAGTGTAATGAGGGCTACTTGACGCAGTAATGCGGACTTGCCTGCCATATTGGGACCCGTAATCACGATGATTTGCTGCTTGTTGTTGTCTAAGTACAGATCATTGGGAACATAGCTCTCACCTAGGGGTAGCTGCTGCTCTATTACAGGATGACGTCCTGCTTTAATTTCTATCATGGTGCTGTCGTTGACCGTGGGCTTGGCATACTGGTGCTTACGGGCCTCTACGGCAAAGGATAGAAAGCAGTCCAGCTGAGCAAGTATACGAGCATTCTGCTGTATGTGGGGAACAAACTCGGTGGCGCTACTAATCAGTTCTTGATAAAGCCTTTGTTCCAGGGCGGTGTACTGTTCCTCAGCATGGATAATCTTCTCTTCGTACACCTTGAGTTCTTCGGTAACGTACCGCTCAGCATTAACGAGGGTTTGCTTACGAATCCAGGTATTAGGCACCTTAGCCTTGTGAGCATTGGTTACTTCCAGGTAGTAGCCAAATACTTTGTTGTAGCCCACTTTAAGCGAAGGAATATTGGTCTTTTTACTCTCCTGCTGCTGTATATGCAGTAACGCATCTTTGCCTGTAAGGGCTATCTTACGCAGTTCGTCTAGTTCTGTGTGGACACCTTCCTGGATCAAGCCGCCTTGGTTAGTGACGAGTGGGGGATTCTCTTGTAGTGTTTTGGCAATTTTTTCAAGCAAGTAGTCGCAGCGATGTAGTTGTTCGCTCAGCCTGAGGAGAAATTCGTGGCTAGTAGCTTGCAGTTGACGCTGTATAGGTGCTATTTGCTGCAAAGCCTTTTTCAGGGCCAACATCTCACGAGGGTTGGCCCTACCCGCCGATACTTTGGAGATGAGTCTCTCTAGGTCACCAAGCTGCTTGAGAATTTGCTGCAGCTGCTGCCCTATAGCAGGCTCCTGCATGAGAACTTCCACTGTGTCAATCCGTTTCTGGATAGCCGTAGGATCTTTGAGGGGTAATACTATCCACTTTCTCATTAAGCGAGCACCCATGGGGGTTACTGTTTTATCAAGGATCGCTATCAAAGGGACTCCTTCCTCTTGCTGAGGAGAGAGTAATTCTAGGTTGTTGATAGTAAAGCGGTCTAGCCACACGTATTTTTCTTCTTCTATTCTAGCAATAGCCCCAATGTGCTTTACCTCTGTATGCTCTGTTTCCTCCAGGTAACGTAATACTGCCCCAGCTGCGATAATACCCAGGGTAAGCTTGGCGATGCCAAATCCTTTGAGCGTAGTGGTACCGAAGTGCTCGTTAAGGACTTCCTGAGCATAGTCCACATGATATACCCACTCTTCTAGGCAGTGGCTATTGTACTGGTCTTGAAGGATCTCTTGGAGACTGGCTTGCTGTTTTTTGCTGAGGATTATTTCTGATGGATTGAAGCTCTGTAGCAGCTTATCGACATAGGTAGCAGTACCCTGTGCGGTCAGGAATTCTCCTGTTGAAAGATCCAGAAAAGCGACGCCCAGTTGGTCTTTCTCTAGAAAAAGTGACGCCAAGTAGTTGTTATGCTTTTGATCTAGTACTTGGTCGTGGAAGGATAGTCCAGGTGTAACTAACTCCGTAACGCCACGTTTGACAATGCCTTTAGCGGTCTGAGGATCTTCGAGTTGGTCACAAATAGCTACTCTGTTTCCTGCCTTGACCAACTTGGGTAAGTATGTATCCAGGGCATGATGTGGAAAGCCCGCTAGCTCTACGGCGGCGGCTTTACCATTGCTACGCTTGGTTAGTACTATGTCCAGTATTTTGCTTGTCTTAACAGCGTCCTCACCAAAAGTTTCGTAGAAGTCGCCTACTCTGAACAAGACTAGTGCCCCAGGGTACTTAGTCTTCACCTGGTTGTACTGCTGCATGAGTGGCGTTTCTTCACGCTTATCTGAAGCTCTGGGGCGACGGGGTGGGGCAGGGCGGTACTTCATGACCAACGGCTAGGGGCGTATAATGTAAAATGCATCAAAGCGAAAGTACAGTGATAGAAGGATTAATCATACCTCACAAAACCGACCATGCGCATGTTTTGTACAAAAGGTTATAACGCACTCTCAATAAATGGAAGCAGCCATGCATCCAGAACTGTAAAGTAGTAAAAGAGCTAAGCCGTGGTAGCACATTGGTCTAAAAGACAACGGGCGGGCAGAAGTACCGTTGAGAACTGCTGCAGATCATGTATGTAGCGGGAGGAAACTTGTGAGTAAATACAGTTAGGAAAATAGCTAGGATATACAGTAGTATTTCCACCAGCTACAAGTGTTAGGTTATAAGTAGTCGCTCACACAGCCGTCCACAGTACCAAGACACTGCATAATATTTTATACAAAAAGTCTTGCTATTCACATGCAACTACCATGTCATTAAGGACCTTGAAATTACTTGGTAAAAATTGTGGATTAGGCTTATGTTATTTGGCACTTGTCAACAAAGAACATTAGCAAATATTTCCGCTCTTTTTTCTCAACAGATCCACCGCTTAGCAATAATATTAACTTATTAAATAATAAATTCTTTTTATAGTTATGATGTGACTAGACGCAAGGAAAGAAGTCAGTCCGGCTGGAAAAATTTTCCTTCACTGTCGCATCGCTCCCAAATGCTGTATGAAATTAAGGTGAAGATATTTGCATTACTCACTAAACCTGTTTAGGATTATGCGACAATTATCTCGTTGCGCTGCCGTAGTCTTTACAGTTGCCTTGTTACGCATCTGTAGTAGATTTGTTTACCAAAAGACGAACAGATCAGCGGCTATCTCGGCACCCTGCCGCTACAACGTGGGAAACTTCTCAAACTTTGATTCTAAATTGAGTAGTCCACTATATCTTTGAGCTGCAAGGTCACAGTACCCAGGAGGCGGCAGCGTTATTTACTGAGAAATTAAATTTGTCAGAAACCAAAGAGGATATTATGACTGTTACGCAAGCTATCAAGCAAGAGGGCATTGAAGAAGGCCTACAGCAAGGTAGACAGCAGAGTATACAAACCAGAACTTTGGAGATAGCCAAGACCATGTTATTGCATTTACACTTGAGTACAGACGTGGTCCAGCAGGCCACAGGACTTTCTAGAGCAGTGCTGAAGCAATTAGTAGAGGACACTGCAGCTTATTAATTTACCCCTTGATTTACCCTTCCGCCAAGCTGGTTGCTGTGCCAGGGAAGTGAGCTACTACACCAGAGTGATAGTTCACTGAATCCACTTTTAAACTTTATAATATGCGTTTTTTAAGCAAACCTTTTGACCTGCTATTTAAGCACACTCTAGGGAGCGATGTCGCTATTCAAGACCTGGTTCG
>JBCBHC010000037.1:0-6598 GCA_038526075.1 Bacteroidota bacterium
ATAAATCGATATTGGTGGCAACAATGATGATCAAAGCTCGGTTACTTATTCCAGTGCTTTACTTTATGTTGAGCATGCCTGTCTATGCGCAGCTTCCACTGCCCAAACCCTACGCTCCCCTAGCGCAAGCCATAGAGCTACTAACACAAAAGAAGTACAAAGACGCCCAGCACTGCCTCGAAGACTACATAGAAACGTATCCTCATAGCCTAAATGTCATAGAAGCCCAATACTATGTGGCATTCTGCGCTATTCAGCTAGGACGTCCTAATGGCGAGGAACTATTCAAGCAGTTTATACAGCAGCACCCACACCATCGAAAAGCGGCTCTGGCTTATTACCAATTAGGGAATCTCCACTTCTCCAACCACAACTTTCTTAAAAGCATCGAATACTACCTTCAGGTAGCGCAAGCTAAACTGGACGACGACACACGCACGGAGTACCTTTATCGGTTGGCTTATGCTTGTATGAATGAAAAAAACTTCGATGAAGCACTCAAATACTTCACTGCCATTAAAAGCCACAAAAATCCCTACCAGCATGCTGCTAGCTACTATGCTGGGTACATTGCTTACCGAAAGGCTGACTATGAAGTAGCACTACAGGATCTACGGCGCGCTTATATACACAGTACCTATCAGTCCGTGGTGCCCTACCTAGCACTGCAGATTTACTACAAGCAGCAGCGGTTTCAAGAGCTGGTTGACTACATAAAGGAAGTACATCGTGCGGATACTGTTCTAAAGAATCTAGACGAAATAGGCTTCAGCAGTGAGTAGCTCTATTTTTTCCTGCAGAGATATGCTCAAGCGGCTCATCACTATGAGGAGTACCTGGCCATCAAAGACTTTTCGGCTACTAGCCAAATTCTATACCGTCTCGCCTATGCACTATATCAGGCCCAGGAAACACATAAAGCACTCAAATATTTTAAGGAACTCGCCATTCAAGAAGACGCCATAGGACAGCAAGCGAGCTATTACGTGGGGTTACTCTACCTCAAGACGCACCAAAAAGCCTTGGCGCAGGTAGCGCTACAAAAAGCTAGCCGGGCAGACTTCTCTATGAGCATACAAGAAGAGGCTACCCTACAATACGCTAAGGTGAGCTATGACTTAGGACACTTCTCTAATACCATTGCTGCATTACAAGCTTTCAAGCGTAATCATCCTCAAAGCCGGCATCGAGCTGAAGTAGACATCCTCTTGAGCGAGGCTTATCTCCGTACTAGAGACTATGACCTAGCTATTAACCACATAGAAAGGCATGCGTATGACATCGCTAATACTGCACAGATATACCAGCAGGTGACCTTCTTTAGAGGAGGAGAATACTTCAACAATGGCCAATACAAACAAGCCACGCCATACTTCAAAAAATCGCTGCAACATACTCCCAATAAAGCCATGGCGATAAAGTCCCAATTATGGCTAGGTGAGAGTTACTCAGCGCAACAAAGCTATGATGCCGCCATCGCGGCCTACCGCCAAGTACTACAGCATAGTACCCCCCAAACCGCTCATTACCAGCAAGCATTGTATGGAGCGGCCTATGCCCACTTTAATACCGGCGACTACTCTCAAGCGCGTACGTATTTTGAACAGTATGCAAAGACTGAAAAGCAGCCGAGCTGGCTGCGCGATGCGCAGGTACGGATAGCTGACTGCTGCTATGTAGCCAAGGACTATGAGCAGGCACTGAGTATATATAAACAGTTACGAAAGTACTACCCTGCACACGTTACTTATCAGGAGGGCATTATTCAAAGCCTACAAGGTAAGCTACCCCAGGCTGCCAAGAGCTTCCAGACTATTTTAGAGATGCATGCTCATACTCCATATTATGAAAAAGCGTTATTTGAGAAAGCCCATCTGATCTTTACCCAAGGCGATTACACGCAGGCTATCAAAACGTATACCACGTTTATTGAACAGGAGCCTCACAGTCAGCTCCTACCTGATGCGCTACTGCAAAGGGCCATTGCGCACGTCAACCTCAAAGAATATGACCCAGCTGTAGAAAACTATGCACGGTTACTCAAGGACTACCCCACACACCCCAACGCCCAAAGTGCTCTACTGGAGCTCCCTAAGATATTGCGTATACAAGGCAAGGGTACAGCATTCGCACAATATCTCAGTGCCTACAAAGCCGCTAATCCTAATACCCCAGGTCTGGAGCAACTAGCTTTTGACGCCGCTAAGGCACTATTCTATGAACCCAACTACTTGCCTGCCATAGAGCAGTTATCCAGTTTTTTGGAGACTTATCCGAAAAGTCGTCTGGCAGTGGAAGCCCGCTTCTTAACTGCTGAAGCATATTATCGTTTGGAAGATACGCTCCAAGCGCAAGCACACTATCAGCAGGCTCTTCAAGACCGCTCTAGCCCATTCCACAGCAAAGTACTTCTGCGTCTGGCTACGCTGTGTTACCAGCAACAAAGCTTTACGAAAGCGTTGCGCTATTACCGATCTCTTCGCAAAGCGGCAAAAAATAAAAAAGAGGTTTACTATGCATTAGAAGGAATTATGAAGGCGAGTCATGCGCTACAGCAATATGAAGCCGTAGATCAGGCAGTGGCACGCATCCTAGCGCAAGGTAACTTGGCAGTCAATGCCACCAACGAAGCCTTGCTATTCTTGAGTAAAAGCGCCATACAACGTAAAGATGCTGCCAAGGCCATCAAGCACTTAACCCAGTTGGTACAGAACGGACAAGATAAGTATGCTGCCGAAGGGCAATACCTGTTAGCGATGCTTCGTTATGAAGCTGGTGAGTACGAGCACGCCCTGGAAGATCTCTTTCGCCTTAATCAGCGATTCCCTAGCTATCAAGAATGGACTAACAAGGGCTTCCTACTAATTGCTGATAGTTACATAGCGTTAGAAGACAATTTCCAGGCCACGGCCACTTTGCAGTCTATCATAGAGCATGCTAAAGATTCTAGTATTGTAGCCTCCGCGAAGGAAAAGTTGGCCAAGTTAGCCGAGAAGGCAGCTATTGCTGATAAAATCAAGCTCGCTAACAAGGAAAAACCTTTACCAGAAGACGACAAAGAATACAGGACAATCAATGAATAGATCTATGAGTATACAAAATGTGACGACTAGGCAGATAAATCGACTTATCGTAGTAATCATTGTGCTTCTGCCTTGCTCTCTACTAGGTAATCCTCCCCGTAGTCTGGAGGACACCCAATTTATCGTAGAGAAAAAACGCACCAATTTGCTACCAGAAGCGGCACGACTTTTTCGACAAGCCCCTGCGGTTGCAGCTATGCCCCCCACTAAACCTCTGAGGTATCAGTTTCATACACCTGCGTATGCTTTCGATCCTTTAAATCGAAAAATAAAAGTATTTAGAGCTAAACAAGATGTGTTCAGACAACTGTATGACAACTACGTGCGAGTAGGATACGGTAACTACTTTACATCCGCAGTAGAAGCCTTCTGGACTATGCAGCGTACTACTAACCTAGACTATAGCTTGTATGGAAAGTATATGGACGCGGGATATGACAAATATTTCCGCAAGTACGACGGCGTAGTACAGCTACGTGCTGAAAAGTTCATGAAACTTTTTAGCCAACCACTACAGCTGCAGGGTACCCTTAAATACAACGGGACTAGTTATAGGCTTCAGCATCTTCCAGCTAGTACTATAGTGGCAGATCAGCCCTTAGTTCCTGTACATCAATTGTGGCTACGAGGACGCTTGAAGAATTATGTAAACCAGAGCTACAGCTACCATATAGACACTGAGCTACGCTATCTACGCGATGTACATCAAGCACACGAACGAGGCGTGGATTTGCGTGGAATAGGCAACTATGTCCTAAACGATGACTTTACGCTGCACATCGCGGCTAGCTACCACTATAATTATCATCCTACAGCTCAGACGAGTGCTTACTACATGGGAGACATACAACCTAGTTTATCCTTTACGCTCAATAATTTTGATGTGCGTGGAGGGCTCAATGTAGTAGCCCAGAATGATCCATTAAACAGCGTTGACGGTCATCTGCGTGCGTATCCTATACTTAACATGCAGTATGCACAGTATAGCTGGGGGAAACCTTATCTAGATATCCAAGGAGGTACCAAGCCCCAAACCCTTACCCAACTGCGGCAAGAAAATCCACTCATAGCTATCGATACCCAGCTGCGGCCTACGCACCAGCCCTTTGCGCTAGCAGGTGGGGTGCATGGTGACGTCATGGAACAGATAAGCTACCAGGCAAGCCTATCCCGAAGTAGCTACACGCATTACCACTGCTGGATCAATAATATCCGAGATCCACGTTTATACCAGATAGTACATGACCCCGCAGCGACTGTGTACCGCCTCTCAGGTGCCATTACGTTGATCAACTGTCAAGAAACTTTGACCACTCGGTTGCAAGGCAGCTACTTCCGCTATTTCCTCAAAAAATTGCAAGAAGCCTGGCATAGACCTCGATATCAAGTAGACATGCTGAGCACTTACCGTTTGTATGATAAAATGCTCTTTACGAGCACGTTTTCTTGGCTAGGAGGCCGCAAGGCGGCTAATCAGCATCTTACAGATGTAATAGATCTGGGCGTGGGCGTAGATTATGCGTGGAGCTCTAGAATGTCCATATTCATCAATTGTCAGAACTTACTTAACCGTACCAACCCCTTTTACTTACACTATCCTACCCGCGGCATACATCTTATGGCCGGCTTAGCCTATGCATGGTAGCAGTGGGATGCAGCAACGAGAGCGTGCCCAAACTAGCGCCTTGCCTTAGATGTCCGAGGCTTCTCTGCTACAAACAGCCTTGTGGAGCGAATAATACCTTCCCCAATGAACTTCAGTTCCTTACCCACTATTACCGGCGGAATAATAATACGGCAAAATGAAGACGTTGCTTTAGGCCCTCTGCTACTAGATAGCCGAGAGCTCCGGCTGGCGCCAGGGAGTATATTTTTCGCTATCCAAGGCAAAAATCATGACAGCCACCATTTTCTGGAAGAAATTTACGAGCACGGGATTCGGCAGTTTGTCGTGGAGAAAGCAGGCGATTATGCACAATTGCCCCAAGCCAACGTTATACAGGTACCGAACGGAATAGAAGCTCTCCAGAGGATAGCAGCTTATCACAGGCAGCAGTTTCAGCTAGTCTTGTTAGCGATTACGGGCAGCAACGCCAAGACCATCATTAAAGAATGGATCAGCCAGATACTAGAGCAGCAGTATGTGGTAGCTAGGAATCCCAAAAGTTATAACTCCCAGGTAGGCGTTCCCCTCTCGGTATGGCAGATTAGTGACGCGCACGAGTACGGCGTCTTTGAAGCCGGGATATCACTCCCCGGGGAAATGGCGAAGCTAGCACGCATTCTCAAGCCTACGCGAGGCCTGTTCACCAACATGGGACCTGCGCACGACCAAGGCTTCGAAAGTCGAGTACAAAAAATCTACGAGAAAGCACTGCTATTTCAAAGTTGCGATAAGATTTATTACTGCCTGGATCACGAACCCATCGATGAAGTACTCACGGAAATCTACCAGCGTCCGGGGCAACTGGTAAGCTGGTCATTTCAGTCCCATACCTCCGCTAGCTATTATGTACGCAAGCAGCCTGGCGACCGCAGAGATGCTACGAAAATTACCGTTAAGACGCCTCAGGAAGCATATGTCTTCCAGCTGCCCTTCAGGGATGCCGTGTCGGTAGAGAATGCTACGCACTGCGTAATCATTCTGCTGGAAGAAGGCCTTGATAAGGGCGTGATACAAGCAGGCTTGAACAAGCTCAAGGCGGTCCCTATGCGCCTTTCTCTGAAGCAAGGCATTAACAATTGCCAGGTAATAGACGATACTTACAACAATGATTTGGCGGGTATGCAGGTGGCCTTGGACTTTATGTTGCAACAAAAAAAAGTGCTCCATCGCGTAGTCATTCTATCCGACTTATTACAGACAGGCCTTCCCGCTGAACAGCTGTATACACAGATTGCGCAGTTACTCAAAGAAAAGCAAGTAACGCACCTGGTAGGCATAGGTGACGATATTACTACTCATGCTGCTATGTTTGCTGGCCTAGATGCCCGGTGCTACCCCCATGTGCAAGCACTATTAGCAGAAAACTTGCAGCAGTGCTTCAGTGATGCCATTATTCTTGTGAAGGGCGCTAGATCCTTCGGGCTGGAGAAAGTAGTCAAAAGCATTCAACGAAAACAGCACAGCACTGTACTAGAGGTAGATATGGATGCTGTGGGGCATAACCTCAACTTCTTCAGGAAGCAACTTACGGATGGCACCAAACTCATGGTCATGGTCAAGGCCCTAGCCTATGGCAGCAGTAGCTATGAGATCGCCCAGCTGCTACAGCACCACAGAGTTGATTATCTGGCTGTGGCTTATGTGGACGAAGGGGTATCACTACGCGAGCACGGCATTACGTTGCCTATTATGGTTATGAATCCCACGCCCGATAGCTTCGATAAGCTGCTAACCTATCACCTAGAGCCAGAGGTATACAGTATAGCCCTCCTGCAATACCCAAGCGATTCATGCCAGTCTCTAGCATCAAGTGTACTCGGATTTTTTCTTTATATCCTGTTAGGAAACG
>JBCBHC010000038.1:0-6292 GCA_038526075.1 Bacteroidota bacterium
ATACCGCTAGACCTCTGGATTACCTCAGCGGGGACCAACCTGGGCCCCCGCTGAGGTAATCCAGAGGTCTAGCGGTATGTACGCAACCTCCCCATACAGGATGCAGTCGGGATCCAAGTCAACCTTGTGGCTGAAAAAGGAGATGAGTACGACCCCTAAGGCAAAAAGCCAGGTGAAGTTGATGCCTATGGAAGCGTCTAGCTGGACACGCGCCTTCTTGTGTAGAAACTCCATGAGCATCGTGGCTAAAATTCCTAAGCTACCCGCCCCTGCCAAGACGACTAACGAGCTCCTAGCGCCGGTCAGCAAAACCGCGATGACTATGCCTGGCAGCACAGCGTGCGACACTGCGTCACCCATCATGGCGGCGCGCCTGAGTATTAGGTAGCACCCGATGAGGCCGCAGTTGATGGCCGCCAGGGAAGTGCTGAGCATAATCCAGAATGAATCCATAGAGAAATATTGTGTGCGTGTGTATGTGGTAAGTAACGCGCCCAAAGGTATAGCCTTTACGGCTTCTTGGCTAGCTTTGTGATGCAATTCTCGGCCCGAGATGGCTTGCCGACACATCATGCGAATCAAAACATCGGTCTTTGTCAAAAGTAGCGCCAGCTACCAGCAGTGTCCCAGCCGTGATGTGCCCGAGGTTGCCCTCATTGGCCGCTCTAATGTGGGAAAGTCTTCCCTCATCAACATGCTGCTAGGCCGCAGACACTTGGCCAAGGTATCAGGCCGCCCTGGCAAGACGCAACTCATCAATCACTTTTTGGTCAACGACGCTTGGCACTTGGTCGACCTGCCGGGGTATGGTTGGGCGCAGGTAAGCAAAAAACAGCGGCAACAGTGGCCGTCTATGATCAAGCAGTATTTGGTCCACAGAGCACAGCTACACTGCGTACTGGTTCTGTTAGACACGCGGCTGCCTCCACAAAAAACAGACTTGGCTTTTATCCAGTGGCTAGGCGAGCATCAGGTGCCTTTTGCGCTAGTTTTCACCAAGGCCGATAAGGAATCCAAGCAGCAGGCGCGGCAAAACCAGGCCGCCCTCCAGAAAGCCTTGCGTGAAACTTGGGAGGAGTTGCCTACCATCATGGTGACCTCTTCCAGAGACAGCCAGGGAAGGGAGGAGGTATTAGAATACATCCAACAGATTATTACTCCCAATAGCTCAAAAAGCTTTACATTCGCAACGGATTAAGCGTTTATCCAAGGCCCTTAATAATGGGTCGTGCTAGTCGCATGATCACCCGAATTTGATAACTAAAATACCTGAGCATGACGCCATCTTTGAACAGTATCATTAGCATACCAGGCAGCAGCGGGCTATTCAAAGTAGTACGGCCGATTCACCGCGGCCTACTGATAGAGACGTTGGACGAGCGGAAGGTTAGGTCTGTGAAAAGTGTGAACAGCCATCAGTTTTCTTCCCTAGAGGACATTAGTATCTATACAACCGGCGAAGAAGACACGATGCCCCTGGCTACTGTCTTGCGGAGGCTATATTCCATATTTACCGGGGTAATACCGGAGGACCAGTACGATAGCCTAGAGAAATTGCAGGCCATACTGCACAGCGTTGTACCGAACTATGATAGAGACCGGGTGTATGTTTCTAACATCAAGAAGGTTGTGTGCTGGTACAACATCCTGGCAAAGCATTTGCCCGGGCTGCTGAAGGTTAAGGCGCCTAGCAAAGAGGAAAAGGTCCCCGAAGGGATGGATGCAAAGGATTGAGGATATGCCTCCCGTTCCACGAAGCTATTGCGCGCTCTGCACAATAACTTTCGGCATTGAAAACAAATAACCCAAGTGATCTCATGAATAACTACCTTACTGTATTATCTACCCTGTGGCAAAATTATGCTTGGCTGATAGAGCCAACCTCTATCATCATTGTAGCTGTGGTGGCCACCTATGCCAGCTATTTGTTCTACAGAAAAGTGCTCAGCAGTCTGCTGGACAAACAGCACTATGGCATAGCCATCGTCCTAGAGTCTATCCGCTGGCCGCTAGTCATCTTTATCTGGGTCAAAGCATTCGTAGGCATTATTAACCTTTTTACTACGCAAATAGACGAAAAGCTAGTCCAGCTGATGTGGAAGCTGCAGGAAATTGGCTTCACCTTGCTGCTCGCCTGGAGCTTTATCCGCTTCATTAAATTATTTGAGGAGCAGCTGCTCGCGGGCCATCTGTCTACCAACAAGCCGGATGAAACTACGGTACAAGCCACGGGCAAGCTGTTGCGCGTGGTCGCCATTGCCGTCATGGTGCTGTTTATACTGCCTGTGCTGGGCATTCCCGTTTCTGGTATCGTAGCCTTTGGTGGAGGATCTGCGCTTGTGGTAGGTATTGCCACGCAGCAGATATTGGCCAACTACTTTGGGGGGCTGCTCATCTACGCAGATGGCCACTTTAAGGTTGGCGACTGGATTTATTCGCCCGACAAGGAGATGGAGGGCACGGTGGAGTACATTGGGTGGCGTTCTACTCGCATCAGGACTTTTGACAAGCGCGCACTGTATGTGCCCAACGCTGTGTTCTCGACGGTGAACGTCGTGAATGCGAGCCGTATGACTAACCGCCGTATCACGGAGACGATTGGGGTGCGTTACGAAGATGCACAGGCAGTGGAACCCATCACCAAGGACATTCGTGCGATGTTGAAAGCCCATCCAGACATAGACCAGCGACAGACGATGCTGGTGCACTTCACGGCTTTTGGTCCTTACACACTCAACATCAACATTTACGTCTTCACTAAAACCAAAAACTGGGCCCTATACCGCGATGTACAGCAGGATGTGTTCCTCAAGATCATCCAGATTATTGACAAACATCAGGCTTTGCTAGCTGTACCTACTAATGTAGTGCGGTTTAGTAATCACGAAGTAGTGCAGGCTGCGGGGGCGGTGTAATGGCGCTGCTGCCAAGGAAGCACAAGTGAAAAACACTTGCGTCATAGATTGGGGAAGCACAAGTGGGAAACACTTGCGCCATAGATTGGGGAGGCACAAGTGGAAAACACTTGCATCATAGATTGGGTAAAAACACTTGCGCTATAGATTGGGGCAAAACGCTTGCGCCATAGCAAGAGTAGCAAGTGCTGCAATAATATATTTCAAGCCATAAAAAAGTAGCCCTATGAAACACCGATCATATAATATTTCTAGCCTTGCTTTCATCTTATTCCTCTACGCCTGCATGGGGAATAACGATTTTAGTTTAGGTGCCCGGTCTAATGAGCAATCTTGCGGTAAGAAGTCAAGCCCCACCGTGAGCGTGGTACCGGTCGTGCAGGAAACCATAGACGGTTTCGACACTGGGCGTCTTTTGGGAGGCATGCAAGCTCCTACTAGTAGCTATGCGCACAGTGCTGACTCGCTAGACATGAAATTCGAGCAGCAAGAAGATAGACAGGGTGCTCGACATGAAGCGACGCAAGCAAGTATTGATCTGGCTCGGGATGATGTAAAACATCATGTGAGCAATGAATTAGTCAAGCTTGTGGCAAAAATCAAAAAAATCCAAGATCAGTCTGGCGGAGATGCCAAGCTCCGTTCTGAGGCACGAGACGATAAGCTGGAACGACTTGTCGACAAGCTTAGAGAGGAGTTACAAACCTGTGGAGAGCGAATTTTAGCGAACGCTGCCACGAAAGAAGACTTTGAACAAAGCTTTAAAGAGCTACGTAAAAAACTGGATCAACTAGAAGAAGCACATGAAGACAATTACGCAAGTAGGGTAGCAGGACGTAAAGTGCTATTGGCGTACTTAAAAGTGGTCAAGGGTGAATTGGCGTTGGAGTTCGAAAAGTCAAGAGAAGCTTTCCGCAACGAATTCACGTCGCTGCACCAGAATGTATCTTCTGGCACGCTTCAAACACAAAAAGCCATTGATAAGGCTAAGAGTGCGTTACAAAAACAAGGAAGCAAGTACCATCAACAGCTGGCACACTCCCTGGATGAGTTCCAAAGAACATTTCTTGCCAAGCTTGATGAAATAGCCAAGACGCAGCAGGGAAAGAAAAATACTAAGGGACTAAGAGAAAATAAATTTTCATTTCATTCTTCGACATAAGGAGCATGACTAGCTTCTTATTTCCTATTCATGAGGGGAATGACGGTGTATCCAAATAAGATGGATCGAAACATTAATATCGCTTACTGCCTAACCAGCTATTTTCATGGGGCAGGGAATGGCTCCTGGATCAGTCTCAGGGGCTAACGCTCCAGTTTGATCAAAAAGCGTACACACAAGATCAGGACATTCGTTGGGGAGCTAGGATGGCTACAGCGCGCAGAGCATCGTTGGCAAAACTGGCTGTGGAAGGAAAGCTACAGATAAGTGCAGTAGACTTTGTGCACAATACCAACGAACTAATAGCTGCGCTCAACAATCCTAAAAGTAAAAACAAAGCAGTACTGAGGCATATCTTCGAGGAGTACAACTCCCTAAAGGTGCTCAAGGATTTGAGCGCAGACGATCTCCTGGAGTATAGCACCTTGGCCAGAATAAAGCCTGATGATAAGGATACGCAAAAATCACTTGAAAAGTATGTGGAGGTGTGGCAAGAGTATGTAGGGGTGTGGCAAAAGAAGATAGCAAAAGGTTTTGCGAGCCCAAAGTTTAGAAAGTGCGTTGAACAGTTTCTGCGCTTCATCGATGTACGAGCCTTTAAAAATGACTCTACGTTACTGGCGGAACTAGGCCAGAGTCTACTTGATACTTTACCCACTGACGTAGACCAGTATACGGCCAATACTTATCCCACGCACAAAAACACACTCAATGCCCTGCACCAGACACTGATCAAAATCAGGGCCATTTCAGGAGATCGGTGGAATCCAAGAGAACGCAATGGGCTATGTGTACAGTTCAAAAGGCAGCTAGATAGAATAGCTAAGTCGAAATACTATCCACTGAGGTATCAAGTAGAGTGGTTACAGCAGAGCCTAGTACGCCTTAAGACTACTCCGAACAAATGGGAGAAGGCTACCAACGCTGCCGGTCAAGTATACAAAGGAGCCAAAGGGCTGGTGCAAGTTATCCAGGGAGCCATGGGCGCTACCCTACTCAATGTAGACGTTGATGAAATAGAGGCAGGTGTATACAGTATTGCCAACGCTGCCGCGACCGACCAGGGGGAGCTTGATGCAAAAGTCAGTTTGGGGAAATGTGCTGAGCTAGTGGGAAAATCAGCTTACCGTACAAAGCCCTGGTACAAGCAGCTACTAGGAATGGGTACTATCGAGGCTCTCTGTCTTGCAGACGAGGCCAATGCGCTAACCTATCTAGACGAGTACGAAGAAAAACTAGCTATACTTCTCAGACAGGAGCAGGAACGACCTCTTCCCAAAGCCCAGCGACGTGTACTCCACTACGGCCTTGCCCGGCAGCTAGCCTTGATGGCCTGGAAAGGGAACGTGAGCACTAGCAAGCAATGTATTGCGCAGATGGCAGCACTCCTCGACAACGCTCACTGGCGCAAAGACGACGCGGTAGTGCGGGAGCTACTCACCAGCCTAGAGATCGTAAAGACCGTTAGGAGAGAGGAAGCCGTCACTAAAGAAGCAGCAAGTGTATTGGGAAAGGCTGAAGAGCAGCCCGATGAAGCAATTCCTGTACCCGATAGGGGATGGGTGGCGCGTATGGCTTGTGGCACACCTGAGTATCCGCTCTGGCAAATGGCAGAGGCATGGCGGCGACGTGCTAGTCTCCCAGGTCACATACGGTCTGCTAAGGAATTCCAAGAACGAGACGCCAAGCTGACGCAAGGGCACCATCGTTTGTACAATGAGGTAGCCAAACAAATCAAAGAAGCGGTTAAGGATGAGTGGGAGAAAGCACAGACAGCAGCAGCGCATGAATGGCAAAGAAGACAAAAAAGAGCAGCACACGAACGGATAGCCCGGCAGAGTAAAAAGAATCTGCAAACTCATTACCGTGAATACTTCAGTACGATTCGGTCGTTTGACAATACGCTCAAGCTTCCTATCGAAAGTGTGTACGTCAACCTATCTGTGATTAAAGCACAGGAGCTGACTATAGAAGTAGACAACAAATCGTCCTCACAGCGTAACCAGTTTTTGCAGGCCTACAAGAATCCTTACACCAAGGAGACCATTGCTTTGGACAAGATTTTTTCACCCAGAAAAGAAAAAGACGAAAAGATAGCAAGTGAAATCCATACAGTACTCCTGACAGGGCGGGCTGGAGTAGGAAAAACTACCCTTTGCCAAAAGGTAGCCCACCTGTGGGCTCAAGGAGCATGGTACTCAGACAAGTTTGAGGC
>JBCBHC010000039.1:0-6187 GCA_038526075.1 Bacteroidota bacterium
CTTGGGTTTGTGGGCGTCCCTGCTCGTAAAGTGGCACTACAATGGTCAAGCTGCGTACAGCCCTGCGGAGGATGTAGCGCGGCTAGAGCAGGTGCTGGCGCAGCTAGCGCGAGCCCACAAGAAGGAGCAGCCTCGGCCTACGCCTAGAGTACCTCCTCCAGCCCAACGCTCCGCACAGCATGCCAAGCCCTTTGATATCAACCAGGCAAGCCAAACGCAGCTCCTCACAGTGTCTGGTATGAACGCAGTGCTTTCGGCCAGAACCATCAAGTATAGAGATAAGCTCGGCGGCTTTGTACATCCCAGTCAGTATACAGAGGTATATGGGCTTACCGCTAAGACGGCGCGGGCGCTCCGGGAGCGGAGCTACATTAAACAAGGCTTCCAGCCCCGGCGCATCAACGTAAACCGTGCCAGCGTAAAAGTACTGGTAGCGCACCCCTATCTGACCTACAAACAAGCCCAGCGCATAATCCGCTACAGAGCGCAGCATGGCCCCTACGCAACGGTGGAAGCGCTACATGAACGCGCATTGATAGACAAAAGGATCTTGGCCCGGGTGAAGTGCTACTTGGCAGTATCGTGAGGCAACGCCAAAGATGGTGTAGTTGGTACCTGACTATCTTTGTGGTCACGCCAAGGCGTATGGTTCCTCAATGGCTACTGCTCATGGCTCTTACCTATGTAGAGGCATTGTTTATTCGACAAAATTACGTACTGTTGCCGAAGTAGCAACCAGCGTTCTTGAACGGTATGCTGTCACTCTATCAGAAGGCCAAAATTCGCCCAGAGTCCCCAGGAGCGTTTCTTACTAAAAGTGCAATGGATTACTTATGTCCTATGTTCATATTCTCAATACCTACCACATCCAGGCTGAGGCAAACGTCCCGTTGTAGTATGCAAGACTTCCGCCGCAGTACTACCTGGCTAAGGGTACTAGGAATTACACTCCTGGCTTGCATGAGTTGTAGCAAAGATGTGTTCGAAGCCCCCCTGGATGAAGAGGAGCAGGGCGAGAAAGCACACTGCTACAGTGAAGCCGAGAAGACGAGAATACTGAAATTAATTAACAGCAACATCAATAATGTACTGGGGGCTATGGGGGTAGCTGTCAAAGAACGTGAATCCTTAACGAATACGCTTGGAAGCTTACAAGGCGTAAATATGCGTGCCTTGAGCATCCAACTAACGGAACTGAACGAGCGCCTTCAGAAACTAGGGAAAACACTGAACCAAGAACTTCAACCAATGTTGCAAACACTGGAAAGAAAGCCTCGGAGAGGTAGTTCTTTTAGTAAGCTGAGAAGCGCTTTTAGGCCGCCCTTCTCTGTCCGAAGCAGGCAACGCAACCAAGAGCCCCAGGGCGCCCGCTCTGCAGGTAATTCGCCGGCCAGTAAGGAAAAGTTGCCCTTCCTGTGGTCCCGTAAACAGTAGGGCTGCCTTCGCATAATGTAGGGCTAGCCAATAGTCTATTCAGGCCAGCATAGCTATATCCTAAGCACGAAGGCGCTCCTCACTGACGCAGGTACTCTTCTTCCGCGTCACAATTAGTACTTTCCCGCAAGGCCTCCTTGATGAAGGGCACCTGAAACTTCGGCCCTATCTACACACGCACAATGGCTGGCTTGAGTGTCTAGCTGCTTTTAACCCCTCCCCGCAAGATGCCTATATGTAGCTATAGAGAAGTTGACGAGCAGGTCTGCAGCTTACTATGGCGCATCAGCGAGCCCGAGGAAGTACTCTTGCAGACAGCAGTACTCGACCCAAGGCTTGAGATAGCTTATCGGCAGATAACACACACACGCAGGCGGAGAGAATGGTTGGCTACGCGTGCCGCCTTACGGCATCTGCTGACCCAGCTAGGACATGAACGCGCAGCGCTATGCCAAGACAAGCTAGGGAAGCCTTACCTGACAGGCAGCAATATGCAGATCAGCTTAGCGCATTGTGAAGCGTACGCTTATGTGGCCGCGGCACAGGGATGCGCCATCGGAGTAGACATTCAGAAGCCATGCACTAGCTTACAGCGCGTCCAGCATAGGTTTTTGCAAGAAGAAGAAACAGCGGCGGGTATCCATGACCTAGATACACTCTGCGTCTATTGGTGCGCTAAGGAAGCCATCTATAAGGCACAGGGAGGACAAGAGGGTCTTCTGCGTGACATCTACATCAACCCTTTTGTAGCCGATAAGCAGGGCATATTGACCGGACATACCCACAAGCAGACCTTCTCGGTGCATTACAGATGGTACAACGGGCATGTATTAGCCCGAAGCAACGCAATACATGGAGGTAGTTCATGAGCAATGGATAAATGGATCACGCGTCCAACCGTGAGATATTAGGTAGAACCAACGTTACTACAACACAGGAAGAGCGCGGGAAAAAGAAGCTGGTAATTAGCTAAGACACTACATCGACAGAAAGACACACAGTCTTAGAAGTACTGGGTTGTGTCAGTCACTACTACCTATCCTACAAAAAGCAGGGTTATTGCTTAGCGCTAGCAAAAACTCTTCTGTGGGCGCACAAGGTGGTATATCAAATCCGACTACGGTGCAGGTACCTGTCTTTAAAGTTGACAATAGATTGCGCTCACAGTCCATACAGCTTGGTTCTATTTTTGTTTCTATCGACATGGTACCCGTTACCGTAGCTTAACTTACCTCTACACTGCGATTACGACTACGCAAATCCTGCTATTTAGCGCTTATTCGACGCATTCATTCACACTAGCCCAACATAACCACTGTCCTTTACTATGCGGGCAGATGGCTTTTTTTGCGATGGCGGAGCAGCAACGCGACCCTGAGAGGTTTATGCCGCTCCGGATGGGTAAATATGATATTGGTACGTTTGAAGATTGCTTTCGTCAGAATTGCAAGCATCTACCAATGATCGTATACTTTGTCTTCTACAACGGCCATGTTCCTCGGCCCTATTCTGCGGCGTTTGATGATTACTGTGCAGATCCCGCTCTGGGAGCAAAGCACTTTCACATCGCTCCCTTTATACTCATCAATATCCCTGAGTATCGTCTGGAGATGATCCAGGAGGATAAGGAGCTGGAGTTCTGCTCTAGGGCCTTCTATGCGAGTACGCAGCCGGACCCCTTACAAGGACGTTTGCAGATTTAATGAATGTTCCTAGCTTTGAAGCGCACATCAGGTGCTTGCCGGTGGAGGATAGAATGGGTTTCGTTCATTTTAGTTGCGAAGACGAAGTGTTTGTGCTAGACAGCAGTGTTACACACTTCATTCAAGGCCTACAAAAGCCGATGAGGGAGCCTGAGTAGCCACACTATATGTACCGCTGTCTGTACGATCATGGATATTGAAAGCTTTAGAAGTTACTGCTTGTGCAAAGAGAAAGTTACAGAGACCTTCCCCTTTGACGAAAGGACCCTCGTATTTAAAGTGGCAGGGAAGATGTTTGCCCTTGCTGATGTGCACCTTTTCGAAAGCATCAACCTGAAATGTGATCCAGAAAAAGCGCTCTTGTTACGGGAGACGTATGCAGGCGTTACGCCAGGCTACCACATGAACAAGGAGCACTGGAACACCGTCTCGATGGATGGTAGCATTCCAGATAACCTCATCTGCCAGTGGATAGATGATTCATATAATCTTGTTGTGAGTAAGCTCCCTCGTAATGTCCGTGATAACTTGGCAAGCAGCTAGTAATTCCCAGGGCGTCACGCCGCCGCATATAGTATTTTTCGTGGCGTTTCCTGACAAAACTCTCCTCCAGTCACAATAAAGGGAGCTGCAAGCCGGGATGAGTAAAGTACACAACAAAGTAGTTGAGGGGTTACGTGTTTGTAAGGACTTACCGACATTCACCTTGAGTGAAGATGCTAGACCGCAATATGGTTTTCTTCTCTGACCCGCAACGATCCTGATAAGATATTACGTCCGTGACAATCTGGGACAGACCAATGCCAAGCAACGATCTAACCATCCGACACATAAATGCCTAACATCAAAGAAGTTGTAGACCGCATCGGCTCGGTGACCTCCACGCAGCAAATTACCAAAGCCATGAAAATGGTCGCTGCCGCCAAGCTCAACAAAGTGCAGCAGCAAGTACAAACCATGCGGCCCTATGCCACTAAGCTAGCCACCATACTGGAGAACGTTACTGCCAGTACTGAGCAGTCGTTCGCGCAGCAGTACTTAACAGAGCGGCCTGTAAACCATCTGCTAGTAGTAGTCATCAGTGCTGATCGGGGGCTCTGTGGCTCGTCTAACACCAATGTCCTTAACAGAGCCTTGAAATATATACAAGAGACTACCCACACACTTCCCCAAGCACAGGTCACCGTATTACCAATTGGAAAAAAAGCCCACAGTTTCTTTGCCAAGCGAGGTTTTCAGTTGCGCACCGACTATGTAGCACTGTCAGGTCAGCTACGCTTTGCCGAAGCTGGGCAAGCGGCCGCTGCGCTCACGCAGGCATTCCTACAAGGGACGTACGATAAAATATTGTTGGTATATAACGAATTTCAGAGCGCTGCTACGCAAGCGCCCGTAGTGTCGCAGTTACTGCCTATTGCCCACCAAACAGCGGAAGAGAATGCTGTGCCAACAGGTAACGTCAGAGAGTATATTCACGAGCCCTCAAAAGAAGCCTTGGTGGAGACGCTCGTGCCCCAGTCATTACAGATACAGTTTTACAAAGCCCTGCTAGAAGCTAATGCTTCTGAGCATGGAGCACGTATGACTACTATGAGCAAAGCAACCGACAATGCTGACGAGCTACTGCAATCACTGCGGCTTACCTACAACAGGAACCGCCAAGCAGCCATTACCCGTGAGATCTCAGAAATTGTGGCTGGGTCAGAAGCGCTTAGCTAGCCACTTGGGTCAAAGATTACCTAGCTGATGGCGCATCGCACGATAAGGATGAGCATAGCATCCCATATATTTCATTGGCCTCCCAATGACTCTCTTTCTTATGGAGAGGGATAGCTGTAGACCGGGGTGGTAAACAGTCCGGTAGCGGCCTTACTCCATGGATTTTTTTCTGGATAGTTGCCTCACACTCTTTTTATCGGCAGAACACACTATCTTGCTCCCCTAAGAGACCGATCATCAAATCCCTCAGCACACATGCAACTAAAACTCAAACGGCCCCTAGTCTTTTTCGATTTAGAGACGACGGGTACACGCATAACGCATGACCGCATTGTGGAAATGGCTTTTATCAAGCTAATGCCACAAGGCGACAAACAAGAATGGTACAAACGGCTTAACCCTGGTATCCCTATTCCAACAGAATCGAGTCTGGTACATGGCATTTATGACGAAGACGTCAAGGACGCGCCGCTTTTCAAAACAATTGCCAAGGAACTCATCAAATTCCTACAGGGTTGTGATCTGAGTGGGTTCAATGTCCTGCGATTTGATATCCCCATGCTTATGGAAAGCTTCATACGCGCAGATGTAGACTTCAATCTCAGCAACAGGCACATTGTAGACACGCAGCGAATATTCCACTTGATGGAAAAACGCAACTTAGCCACTGCCTATCAGTTTTACTGCCAGCAGGAGCTTGTGGAGGCACATAGCGCCATGGCGGACACGAAAGCAGCCTTGGAAGTATTACAGGCACAAGTAATGCGCTATGAAAATCAGCCGGTTACCGATAATGCAGGACAAGCCCTGGGAAACATCGAGAACGACATAGAGCACCTAGGTAAGATTACTGTCGGAACTATGATAGACCTAGCAGGCAGGATGGTGATGAACAAGCACAACGTAGCGATATTCAACTTTGGCAAGCACAAGGGGAAAGTGGTAACAGAGGTCCTGCAAAAGGAGCCGTCTTATTACGAATGGATCATGCAGGGCGATTTTCCGCTAGACACCAAACGGAAGCTCACACAGCTGCGCTTGCAGATAAAGTAGTGATTGTTAGTTGAGTACCGGGCCATAGTTTCAAGAACCACCATCTAAAAGATGGTGGATTCAGTTTTGGCTGAAAGCCAGGTCTTTACTCTAAAGAGATATTAGTTACGTTCTCTGACTTATGAGCATCTATATGGTTATTAATGTAATCGTTAATCATTTCATCTGTTACATTACCACTCGTCGAACTGAAATAGCCTCTGCCCCAGAAATGACAGCCCCAGTAATGTTTCTGGAGCTCTTACAAGGTGCAACGTGAATTTGCAGAGCTCAAGAAA
>JBCBHC010000040.1:0-6067 GCA_038526075.1 Bacteroidota bacterium
GCCACGTGGCGGATGACACTGTGGTAGTCCTGGCTAGTGGGGCACTTGACATTGAAAGGTGCCTCTTGCAACTGAGCAGCAACCGCCCTAAAAAGGCAGTTGCCGTCTTTGTCGATCTCTCGGGGCCGGAGGCCGTAACGAGTAGCGGCGGTGGCGGATTGCTGTGTTTTTTTATCGGTGCTTTTTTTGATGTCGGCATTCCCTTCGTCACTACTAGAAAACTGCTGCATGCCGCCCAACAGCCGAGGCATGCCTTCTAGCTCGCTCTCCTCTGCTTGCCAAGACGCTTCTATGACAACAGCCCCAGAGTGGGGCTGCGTTTGGGACTTTTCATGAAGATGTTTCGATGGTTGTACTCTGAGTGCAATCTCTATCTGCTCGCCATTGCAAGCGTGCAAAGCCAACAAAATAATTGCAATAGCGACCCTGCGGGATCGCAGAGGAAATGATAGATACATAGCTCAGTAATTCCTGTGGCTAGCCATTGAAGATGCCACGAAGATCATATATCCTGCATGAACTATGCAATAGTGGAGAGGGAAGGATTTTCTTTATGTTGTTCTCGGGTACGGAATAGCAGCTTTTGTACCAGTATGGAAATAGTTGCCAAGCCAATGGATGAGAGCGCTTTTTAGTACTTCCCAAGACTTTTTAGTAGCCTCACGAGCCACCGAATGAAGCGCTTACTGTGGCATTACCTTTAAATAGGAACAAATGACACGAGTCACGTGACGCGCCAGAAGGTAGGACATAGTCGGAAACTGCGGCCAGTGCGCTTGTGCTACTAGAATAGTACACATTTCTCCTCCAGGGCACTCGCCCTTGATAGCGCTTCTGAACCAGTCTATCTACTTTTTAGGCGCTTCCCATACTACAGGGCTCCCCGTGTTTTGGTGTGGCGTGAGTGTATAGTGCTGTTTGTCTTTGCCAGGTCCGATAGCCAGCGGCTGCGTGTAGAGCTGGTTTGCAATTTGTTTCGCCAGCGCGCTTGCGTACCACCCCCACCAAAGTACGCTTCCACAAGCTGCTTAACACGCAACCCTTCCAGCGCACTGTCGGCAGCTTCAATCATGAGGCCGATAGCTTTGTCGGGGAGCAAGCGGTCTGATACGCAGTGGTGTGAGCGCTGTACCGCAGCGAGAATAGCGTCGTCTTTCATACGAGTGCCGTGGTGGAGTTCATACTTGTCTTTAATGCCGCAATATGAAGGGCCTACTTGAATAAAAGAAAGAGCATTGCCACTCAATTCTATGTAGAAAACAGGCTGCTTATTTTTCTCTTTGATAATTTTTATGGCTTTACCTAGCGTGTTGATTATATGGTCACTATTGAGATTACCTAAAGCGATTAGGAGTAATTTTCTGGGAGATGAGTGAATAAGATGGCTGTTCTTGAAGTCTTTGTCTTCGCTTACAACAATAAAGTCATGCTTGTCAGCATATTCGCAGATTGCCTTATCTGTAGTATACCACTTGTCTAAGATATTGTTTACGTGAATTACTTCGTTAGCATGCTTTGCTAAAAAGTTTACCACTTTATAGGATATATGGACATCGCAAAGCAGCTTCATCAAGCGGTCAGTTTGGTGGCTCCTCTTGTCAACGAGTCCTTTGCGAAGGAGAGACTGGCTATAATGTCTTCCCGTTCTAGTTCGGGATGATCACGCAAAATATCTGGGATGCTCATTCCCGAGGTGAGCATGTCTAGGATAACCTCTACGGGCCATCTCATGCCACGGATACAAGGTTTTCCATGACATATGTTGGGGTCTATCGTTACTCTGCTCGTTGAATACATACTATTGAGTCTTTTTTGTTGTTTCCAGCTGTCACTTACTTCTCCCTCTGTCATCTTCACGTTATTTCTCTTGATCACTTCATGGTCTCAATCCTGGTATCAAGCATGCTTATATTCGACTATCATATTCGTTTCGATACGCTAGAATTTTTGAGTAAACGTCGTGGACAGGTCTATGGTGCTTGCAGTGCGTAGTCTGTTCTCACGTGTGTTGAACTCGTTGTGCAGCGAATATACAAAGGATGATACTGTGGTAGTCCTGGCTAGTGGGGCACTTGACATCGAAAGGGGCCTCTTGCAGCTAGTCAGCTATAGCTCTGAAAAGACAGTTGCCGTCTTTGTCGATCTCTTGGGGCCGGAGGCCGTAACGAGTAGCGGCGGTAGGCTGCTGTGTCTTTGTGGTGTTGGCGCCCTTCTTGACGTCGGCGTCTCCGCCATCGCTGCCATCGAACTGCTGCATGCCGCCCAACAGCCGAGGCATGCCTTCTAGCTCGCTCTCCTCTGCTTGCCAAGGCGCTTCCATAACAACAGCCCCGGAGTGGGGCTGCGTTTGGGACTTTTAAAGTCGAAGATTTACCGTCTTTAGGCACGAGGCAGCGGCCTTTGTAAACAACTGAACAGACCAGGCCCTAAGCCTTGCGGGAGTGGTTCCTACTAAACTTGATCTTTTGCTGGAGATCCTCGAACGAGGATCGGAAGGGTTGGTCTATATCTAGCAAGTCGTTCACGGTTTGTAGCGCGTAGATGACTGTACTGTGGTCTCGCCCACCGAAGTACTGCCCAATAGACTTGAGCGAATGATTCGTGTGCCTCTTGGCCAAGTACATGCCTACTTGCCTGGCGGTGACTAGCTCGCGCTTTCTGGATTTACTCTTGAGCTGCTCTAGGGATACGTGGTAGTGCGAGGCAACGGCCTTCTGGATATAGTCCAGGTTCACCTCCACAGCGATGTCTTGTACAATGTTCTTGAGTACTTGCTGGGCAAGCGAGAGGCTGATTTCTTGCTTATTTAGCGAGGCGTGCGCAATGAGTGAGATGAGCACGCCCTCCAGCTCCCGAATGTTCGTGTCTACGCTGTAGGCAACATACTGCGCAAGCTCATCAGGTAGTTGCATGCCGTCCGCGGCCATCTTACTGTGGATGATAGCGGTACGCGTTTCTAGGTCTGGCTGCTGCAGGTCAGCGGTAAGTCCCCACTTAAATCTGGATAGAAGCCGCTCTTGGAGGCCCTTGAGCTCGCGGGGGGGGCAGTCGCTGGTCATCACAATTTGCTTGCCCGCCTGGTGTAAATGATTGAAGATATGGAAGAAGATCTCCTGGGTCTTTTCTTTCCCCGCCAAGAACTGTACGTCATCGATCATGAGTAGATCGGCTTGTAGGTAGAAGTGGGAGAAGTCCTGGATGCTGTTGTTGCGGAGTGCCTCTATGAACTGCGCAGTGAATTGCTCTGACGACACATAGAGGATGAACTTATCGGGAAAGTTGCGCTTCAGCTCATTGCCTAGCGCCTGGATCACGTGTGTTTTGCCTAGCCCTATCCCTCCATAGATCATTAGGGGATTGAAGGAAGTACCTCCGGGCTTCTTGGCTACGGCCTGCGCTGCTGACTTGGCCAGTCTGTTGTAGTCCCCTTCTATGAAGTTATCAAAGGTGTAGTGGGGGTTGAGAACGGAGATGACTTGGGTGTCTTGCAGGCTTTTGAGCGCGAAAGGATTTTGTAGCGGACGCTCTTCTGACTTCTGGTGCTTGGCGGTGTGGTGCTGGCCAGGCAGCTGAACGGTCATTGGATTCTGCGGCGAATTGCCTTTGTCTACTATAATGGAGTACTCTAGCTTACCCTGAGGGCCTAGCTCCTGGTCTATCACTTGCCGTAGCAACATCAAGTAGTGCTCTTCTAGCCACTCATAGAAAAATTGGCTAGGGACCTGTATAGTCAGCGTACTATTCGCAAGCTTTTTAGGTACAATGGGCTCGAACCAAGTTTTATAGCTCTGGGCGCTCACTTGCTTCTTGATGAGCCGGAGGCATCGGTCCCATACTGCTTGGTAATCCTCGCGCATAATACTTTGGCGTTGTAGTGTAAGTTGACGATTGTAGACGTGCTCTTGATTGCATTATGCCCGGAAAAGATTCTGGCGCAGACTATTGGATCTCCGGGCTCTGCTTCACTGACAAAGCTAAGCGCCGCGCCTGTATTTTCCACCCCAAGCGTACCCCGCATGGATAGCATGGAAGGCCACTGCCAACTAATGGCTCGCCCTCCTCAGACGCTGCGTGATTCAATACGCTCTATGTCGGCGCCTAACGCGCCAAGGCGTTCATCTATCTTTTCGTATCCTCTGTCTATCTGGCCAATGTTCTCAATGATGCTAGTGCCTTCTGCGGAGAGCGCAGCTATCAACAAGGCAATGCCAGCACGGATGTCTGGGGAAGCCATCCGTATGCCCCGCAGGGCATAAGCCCTGTTGAGCCCAATAACGACCACACGGTGGGGATCACACAGCACTATCTCTGCCCCCATGTCTATGAGCTTGTCCACAAAAAAGAGCCTGCTCTCATACATCTTTTGGTGTATCAAAACGGTGCCTTTGGCTTGTATAGCGGCTACCAGTAGGACACTCAACAAGTCAGGCTGGCAGCCAGGCCAGATCCCGTCAGCCAAGGTTACTAACGTGCTGTCTAGGTCTTTTTCTATGCAATAGGAGGTTTGGGGACGCATCACTATGTCTCCATCCGCTGTATCTATCTGGATGCCCATGCGCCGGAATGGCTCTAGAACCGGATGAAGCTGTGTTACATATGCATTCTTGATCACAAGGTCTGCCTGCGTCATGGCGGCTAGTCCTATGAAGGACCCTATCTCTATGATATCCGGCATGACGGCGTGTGTAGTACCATGCAGTTTGTCTACACCATGGATGGTCAGCAGGTTGGAGCCTACGCCCTCTATGCGCGCACCCATCGCGATGAGCATGCTGCAAAGCTGCTGTATGTAAGGCTCGCATGCTGCATGGTAGATTGTACTTGTGCCCTGGGCCAGGCTCGCAGCCATGATCGTATTCGCCGTGCCGGTCACAGAGGCTTCGTCGAGCAGGATGTAGGCACCCCGTAGCTGCTTGGGGACTGTGAATGTATATATACCCGCCTGTATGTTATAGGCGACCGTGGCGCCCAGCTTTGTCATCCCCAGGAAATGTGTGTCTAGCCTTCTGCGGCCTATCCTGTCGCCGCCCGGCTTTATGATCTGCGCATAGCCAAAACGAGCGAGTAGCGGCCCCAGAATCATGATAGATCCTCGCAGCTTGGCAACGCTGCCCTTAAGCTTATCTAGGTCTACCGCGCGCAGATCTACGCAGGAGGAATCAAAGCGGTAGGTGTGCGCTGCTAAACGCTCCACCTTCACCCCCAGGACTTCCAGCAGAAGTATTAGCTTCTGCACATCTGTGATGTCCGGGATGTTGCTGATGGTAACCGGCTCCTCGGTCAGTAAGGTTGCACACATCACTTGCAGGGCTTCGTTCTTCGCACCCTGCGGGGTGATGGTCCCCTTGAGCGGCTTCCCCCCTTGAATCCTGAAAGTGCTCATGGCTACTTCTGCTTACTCCTTTTGGATCTCCGGCTGCCCTTTCCTCTGTCCTTGCCATCGCCCTGAAATATTTCAGCCTCTAGGACTCTGTTGCGGTCTATTGAGAGTTTATTATCAGATAGGTGCTGTAAGTGCGCCAGGACAGTCTCGCAGTCTATCCTGTCACCGTGCCACATACTGCCAAACTGTTTCATGATCCTAATGATCATCAGCGTGGCTCTCTCTTGTGACGCGGCGTCCGTGGTGTTTATCGCTCGCTGTATAAAGCGTTCGATGTTACGTCCATAATTGCGAAACTTAGTAGACGCTTGAGCGTATTCTAGGCGCTTAGGCGTCTTTTCTGTCGGGAACCGCTTGGTGATAGGAGGAGAAGCATCTACCTCCAGTTCGTAACCAGACATCGCCAGTAAGTCATGCCAGCGTTTTTGATTGCTTTCCGTGTGCGTCTTGAGGCTAGCATCCAGCGTAGCCATGACCCTAAGCAGCACTTTGGCCTGTGTGGTGCGGGCAGCTTTGTCCTCTATGGCACTGACCCGCTTCACTAAGTTTTGGACATTTCTTCCGTATTCTCGCAGAACGAGTGCTTCACGGCTTGAGTTGTATTTGTGCACAGTAAAAAAGGGGTATCAAAGGAAGCATAGCTCCCCGTGTTTATTATTTAGTGTTGTATAGTCCAGGATAATG
>JBCBHC010000041.1:0-6057 GCA_038526075.1 Bacteroidota bacterium
AGGCAGCATAGTTGGCCTGCGTTGCATTACCCCGAAGCCCTACAACAGATGAAATATTAATGATAGAACCACTGTGTCAATCTAAAATCTGTATTCAACACCGTCCAGGCTGCTACCACAGTCTTCTCAGATCAACGCAGTGGTTCTATCATTAATATTTCATCTGTTGTAGGGCTTCGGGGTAATGCAACGCAGGCCAACTATGCTGCCTCCAAGGCAGGGATTATCGGATTTACCAAAGCAGTGGCGCTGGAGCTTGGCAGCAAGAATGTGCGCTCTAATGCTATTGCGCCAGGTTTGATAGCTACTGATATGACCAGGGGCTTGACGGATGCGACTATACAAAGCTGGAGAAAGCGCATCCCACTCCAGCGGATAGGTCTCCCAGAAGATGTGGCTGATAGCGCACTGTTCCTCGCCTCAGATGCATCTAGTTACATCACAGGCCAAGTACTTCAGGTAGATGGAGGGATGTACACCTAGCTATTAGTTGATCTTTTTGAGCTGAGTATTCCTCCGTAAGAAAGCGCGCGCATGTGGCGCCCATAAATAGCACTGCGCATTGGTTTATACAGCAGTACCAGCCTTATGACTGTTAGCTGGCGAAGTACTTTAAGTCGCGTGGCTATTCTTTTCGGGGGCTATGTTCCCAGAGGAAGGACCTATTGTTTTTTTACTGGTCTGTAATAATCGCTGAAGCTCTAGTGCCAGGGAAGGCGTGATGATATGCTCGATAGACTCAGCATCTTCGTGCACATGGTCAGGCTTTATACGCAGATACTCTGCCAAATAGAATTCCCACAGCTCGTGTAAAGTACTTACTTCTTGCCCCTTCTTTTCACCTATAGCAGTTAGAGACCATTGCTGTGCTTGGCACTGCACTAGCCCCTGCTTCTGCAAACGCCTTAGCCCCTGCAGCAATGTCCGTCGACACATAGGCCGACGCTGTATCAGTAGCTCCAATGACCTCCCCTTACAAAACTGCTGGTCTTCCTTCCCTAGTTCATAAAGCAGCTTCAGGATATTTTCTAATAACGTTTTTTGTTGGTGTCTATGCTGACGTAGCTTGCGCGCGAGGAGCCCTTTTTTAGGCGCTAACAAGAAAGACAAGTAAGCGATAAGGGAAACTACCATAACTATCCAAGGGCCTGTAGGCATAGCCGGTATAAGGTATGAGACCAACGCCCCAGTCCATCCAGCCACCATTCCTAGCACTGCCGCTAAGATGAGCATTTGGGGTAGACTATCCGTCCAGAACCTAGCCGCAGCAGCGGGGGTGACGAGCATAGCAGCCATCAGCAAGATCCCCACAGCCCGAATACCTATTACGATAGACAGTACTGTAAGAACAGTCATCAATAATTCTAGCCACCAAACCGGCAGCCCTATCGCTTGCGCAAAAGCTTTGTCAAAGGCTACGAGTGTGAATTCTTTAAAAAAAACCCACACCACCCCCAGAAGTAGTAAGCTAAGCGCACCTAAACTCTGCAGGTCACTTCTGACCAGTGAGGCAGCTTTACCAAATAGAAAATTAGTTAGCCCCACCTGAGCGGCGTTACCGGAGTGCTGAATAGCAGTAAGCATTAGGATACCTATGCCAAAGGCTACAGAAAGTATTAGCGCAATCGCCGTATCTTCTTTGATTTTAGAGCTTTGGCTGATACTGTCGATCAATACGAGAGAAAGTCCTCCCGAAAAGCAAGCACCTACGGCCAAGTAAAATAGATTTTTAGTGCCCGTGAGTATAAAGGCCAGGCACACCCCAGGTAGTACGGCGTGAGCCACTGCATCCCCTACTAACACCTTCTTCTTGAGTAAAGCAAAAGAGCCCACTACGGCCGTGCTACTGGTCAGTAAAAATGTACCTACCACTACATACCGAATGTTAGGGTCGGCTAAGAATAAGAACTTTAAAAATGTATCCATGCTAATCAGTAAAGCGGATGACAATGATCTCTAAGTCGTTATACGCTTTCCCTAAAGATGCGCTCCCCCACTTGGTATCTCAAATACTTGGTCCATGCAGTAGCTTCCATATGCAATCCTTGAGCTGGTTTAAGCCTTGCCCAGTGATAGAGCAGACGAATACGTGATCTACCCCAGTGGGCAGGCTAGTCTCCAAATCCTTTTGCATAGCAGCGTCGAGCAAATCTAGTTTGGAGATTACCAGCAGGCGAGGCTTATCTAGTAGCTCGGGATTGTGGGTCTTGAGCTCGTGCACGAGAGCCGTATAGGTATGTACTATCTCAGGAGTATCGGCAGCTATTATAAAGAGAAGCACCACATTACGCTCTATGTGTCGTAAAAAACGTGTCCCAAGGCCTCTCCCCACAGACGCTCCCTCTATGATTCCAGGTATATCCGCCATCACAAAAGACTGCTCATTGCTATAAGCTACCAGGCCCAACTGAGGCACCAGCGTAGTAAATGGATAAGCAGCTATCTTAGGCTTAGCGGCAGACACAGCCGATAGTAAGGTAGACTTGCCAGCATTGGGAAGCCCTACAAGACCCACGTCAGCGAGTAACTTAAGCTCTAGGACTACCCAGCCCTCCTGTCCCAGCTCCCCAGGCTGCGCATAGCGAGGGGTTTGCTGCGTAGGAGACTTGAAGTGCACGTTCCCCAGTCCCCCCTTTCCCCCTTGCATCAGTACAGCTTGAACACCATCTTGAACCATTTCTGCTAGGACCTCACTCGTCTCCGCATCTTTGGCTACGGTACCTACAGGCACCTCTAGCACTATATCTGCGCCTGCAGCGCCTGTACTACGCTGGCCTCCTCCTGCCTGCCCACAAGCTGCCATTACGTGCTTCTGATACCTTAAATGTAGTAGCGTAGACAGCTGTGCATTGCCCTGTAAGATAATATGTCCCCCCCTTCCTCCATCGCCTCCATCAGGTCCTCCCTTTGGCACTGATTTTTCCCTCCTAAAATGCGCCGCACCGCCCCCCCCTTTGCCAGCACGCATGTACAGTTTTACGTGATCGATGAAGTTGGAGGCGGCCATGAGTATAGCCTACAAAGGCTGTTTTAGAGAAGTTAGCTACAAAGCTAGCACGTACTACTGTTTCTGAAGTATTTGCGCTTTGTTTTCTTTCGCAAAGATGAGACCTTTGTGCCCGTTCTAGAGACCCAATCTTATCAATTGAATACATTAGGGATGCATCGAAGGCGAAATGCTTACGGCGCAGGTGTTTTGTAAGCTTAGGCGAAGAGTAGAGAATCCTTGCACGCCAGTTTCAGTGTCTTGAAGAAGACTTTCGAAGCAGCCTCAATAATTTTCCATAACAACTATGGCCATTACAAGACTACAAAGGAAAGTAAGAAAAAACAGGGTGAAAGCTGCGCAGCGCAAAGCACGTATGAAGCTTTTACTAGCTACACCCGTCATCAAAAACGTGAGCCCAAGCGATCCCTCTACTGGATCGGCTAATATGGCGATGACTGCACAAGCATAGCCCCATTCTTTTGCGTCTTATAAAAGGCTATGCACCGCAAAAACATTCTCTGAAACTTCGTTCAACTTTGGAGCGTATCTGCCGATTTAGTGATTTAGATGTATTGCCCCGCTCATACAGTCAGATTGCTGAGCTACCTAAGCGTAACTATACTGCTGAGCATTAGTCCGCAGTGTGTGTCTGGTGTAGTAGCCAAGCCCGCACACGCTAAGCACAATAGATGGTCCGGCAAGCGCCTTACTGAAGGCACCAAAAAAGCGCTTCCTCGAAGCAAGCGAGCGCCTGCAAGGCGCCCTGAGGAAGAGAGGTCCGCAACGCCACACTCCGCTCCCAAAGCACCTCCACTCGAGAAACCTAAGCCCCTACCTCCGGTAACATGTCCTCACAAGGATCCGCTAGCCGCTCTCGATGCGCTTGTAACTAAGCAGTATGCTGATAAAGTGCTTTATATTCCCTGGATACAGACAGTGGGAGTATTGCTGGACTACAGCAGATTGGCAGCCATGGTGTGGAACCGCTTGGCCGTCATGCAAGAGATATCTGGGCGCCAAGAAAGTAGGTGCGAGGGAGGGTTGACTATTCTTTTCAGGAAGAACATTCAGCTATCAGGCATGCTAGGCTATAACCAGCTGTCTCCCATCAATATTGTAAGTAATAGGGTTGAGCACACGGTGGAAGGATCTTATGGTCGGTTAGGGCTTAGCTACCTGGCAAAGTACAACTCACGCAATAACCTCTACTTGGGCTTAAGCTATGCTAGAAGCCACTTTTCCATCAACACTACGGGAAGCCTAGACACCCAACAAGCATTGCAGGTGGATTGGTGGGAAGTAGTCATAGGCTCAGAGCATCAGTTACACGAGGACTGGGGATTTTACGCTGGCGTCACCCTGTGCGTGAGAACCAATACGCTACATCGCTTCCCAAAGTTTGCTCCAGCTACAAACTACGTGGTGCCAGGCTACGGCAGAAGAGCACAGTGCATTGTACCGTCGGGTACGCTGTACATCAAGTACCAGCTATCCTTTTTAGAGAAGCAAATACAGCTCCAATAGTCCGCTCCCGATCTCCTACAAAATCTCTCTAAATGCGCATTGCTGTCCTCGACCTAGGTACTAATACCTTCCTATTGCTCATTGGTGAGGCTGCAGCGGGTATGCCACGCATTTTATACGAGGAACGTACGTATGTGAATTTGGGGGCGGGTAGCCTGCAGCAAGGCATGCTTACCCCGGAAGCACAAGCAAGGGCAATATCGACGCTACGGGACTTCAAGCAACAGATAAGTGTACATCAGGTCGCACACACACGGGCTGTGGCTACCAGTGCTCTGCGCAGCGTAAGTAACGGAAGGGCATTTGTACAGCAAGTGAAGGAGCAAATAGGTATCGATGTACAAATCATCTCAGGCGATGAAGAGGCGGTGCTTATCTATGAGGGTATCAAGAAGGCCATTTCACTGAACGAAAAGTCTGTACTCATCATGGACATAGGCGGGGGAAGTGTAGAGTTTATCATCGGCAACCACACAGGGATACAATGGCAGCAGAGCTTTGATATGGGTGGCCAGCGGTTGTGGGATGCTTTCCATAACAGTAATACTTCCATCACGCCTGAGCAACTCGTGCAGCTGAACGTTTATGCAGACAGACAGCTGCAAACTTTATGGGAGGCTGTTACACGATACGCTCCTACCCTACTCATTGGTGCCTCGGGGACATTTCAATCACTAGCCAACATACATAGCCAACGGATAGATATACCTTTAGCCGTTCGAGCAACGGCGTACGACCTGCCTCTGGCTTCTTTTAAGGCCATCTATGAAGATATACGTTACAGATCGAGGGAAGAGCGACTACTGGTACCAGGTCTCTCCACCAAGCGTGTGGACTTTATTGTAGTGGCCCTTACACTTATTCACAAAGTACTACAGAGGACTGGCCTCTCGCGAATAACTTACTCAACTTACTCACTCAAAATGGGGCTGCTGTGGCAAGAATTAGAAAGGCTAAGCAGCAAAGCTAGCAATTTGCCACGTGCTTAAGAGATATAGCGCGGAGGGTGTCTTTGGTTCACTACAGCCTTGCTTGAGCCAGATGTCGATAATGTGCTTTTAGAGCCTCAAGCAGCAGTACCGTAACGTGTGTAAGCGTGTGACTCAGTATTACGCTGTCTTCTTGCCGTTGTGGGTCAAACTTGTATCCTAAGTCTGTCCCTATAGGTGGTGTAAGCACCTTAGAGGGACGTTCCATTATTCGCTGCTCCCAAAGCTTGGCAGCAGCTTGTGCGATCGCTTTTGCTTCTATGCCAAAGAGTTGATCTGTATGCGCTGCAGTAGCTTCCTGATCTACTGTATTACCTACATTGACCAAATGATACTTCCCTAGCATCGTTGCAATGCATCCATCGTAAAGAATGACCTGTAAGTCCTCGAGTATTCTCTTAGTGGTCTGGATGTCTCTCATGCCTCCTTGGAAAATGGCTTCAGTTAGTCCTCGGTAAGCGGCCTGTAATTTTGCAAGGCGTTCTCCAGCTGCAGTATATTCAGGGGATGCTTGGCGACATTGTATCGCGCACTGTGCAGCATGATTGATGATCC